>DATNCU010000493.1:0-4236 GCA_035607145.1 Thermoanaerobaculia bacterium | reverse complement strand
GCGCGCCGGCTCGCCCACGCGCTCGCCGAGGATCGGGAAGCGCAGCACGGTGCCCAGCACCTCGCAGGCGAAAGGCGGGCCGAGGTCGGGGTTCTTGGAGTCGCAGATGCCGAGCACACCGCCCAGGTTGAGCAGGTTGATGGTGTCGCCCGGAGCCAGCGTCGTGGGAATGTGGCCGGCGTAGCCGAACAGCGCGTGACGGTGGCCCAGGGCGCCGGCGATGACGTCGCCGCGCTTGACCTGCGCCATGCGGCCCGACGGCAGATCGAGCTGGTTGTAGGTGCTCTTGTCGTGCAGCACCCGCACCGCCACGACCACGCCCTCCTCGCAGGGGATCTGCTCGGAGAGCCGCACCTCGCGCTTGAGGCCGCAGGCGCGCGTCACCGAGGCGATCTTGTCGAGCACCACGGCCTTCATCGCGATTCCCCTGCCGGCGCCGGAGTCGTGACCGCACCACCCACGGTGACGCCGCTCGGCTCGTCCGCGGCCGCCAAGGCCGCCGCCTGCCGCCCCGCCCGCTCGTACAGCGACCCCGGCACCGCCAGCAGCCGCGCGAAGCCCGCCGCGTCGGCGCTCGTCCACTCCGTCGCCGCCTCGCCGTACGTCCCGCGCGAGGCCGCCATCAGCGAGTACGGCGACGTCACGCCCTCCACGAAAAGGCTACCGGGCCGGAACAGCACCCGCACCTCGCCGGTGACTCTCTCCTGGCTGCTCGCGAGCAATGCCTCCGCATCGCGGCACGCCGGGTCGAGGTGATGCCCCTCGTGCACCCAGTCGCCGTAGAACGCCGCCACCGCCTCCTTGAGCCGCTGCTGCCGCCCGGTGAGCACCAGCTTCTCGAGCTCGCGGTGCGCGGTGAGCAGCACCTCCGCCGCCGGCGCCTCGAACGCCACGCGCCCCTTGATGCCGAGCACCGTGTCGCCCAAGTGGATGCCGCGGCCAATGCCGAACGGCGCCGCTACCGCTTCGACCTTCTCGACCAGCGCCACCGGCTCGAGCGCCTCGCCGTCGAACGAGGTCGGCACGCCGCGGGTAAAGCCGATGCGGTGCGACGAATTCGGCAGCCGCACCGCGAAGGCGCTACGGGTGAGCACCCACGCCTCCTCGGCGAGCGGCTCGCCGCTGCCCAAAGTCTCGCGACCGCCGATGGTGGTGCCCCACAGCCCGCGGTTGATCGAGTACGCCGCGCCGCCGCTTCCAGAGGGCGGCACCGCGAAGCCGCGCTCGGCGAGGTAGGCCGCCTCCTCGGCGCGGCTCTTCGGAAAGTCGCGGATGGGAGCCAGCACCTCGAGCTCCGGCGCCAGCGCTCGCAACGCCACCTCGAAGCGCACCTGGTCGTTGCCGGCGGCCGTGCAGCCGTGCGCCACCGTGTCGCTGCCGAAGTGCTGCGCCGCGCGCGCCACCTCCTGCGCCTGCAGCGCGCGCTCGGCGCCCACGCAGAGCGGGTAGAGGCCGCCGCGCCGCACGTTGCCGGCGACGAGGAAACGCAGCACGCGCTCGAAGTAGGCGCGGCGGGCGTCGACGCGCAGGTGGTCGACGGCGCCGAGCTGCCGCGCGTGGCGCTCGAGCTCGACCGCCGCCGCCTCGTCGAGACCGCCGGTGTCGACGGTCACCGTCACCACCGGCCGTCCGTAGGTCTCGGCCAGCCAGGGTACGCAGTACGAAGTGTCGAGCCCGCCCGAGAAGGCGAGCACGATGGGACCGCGATTGCCGCTCATGCCTCACCCCCCGCGGCACCGGCAAGGTCGTCCGCCGGCCGCGACATCAGCAGCGCGTCGAGCCGCTGCAGGAACAGCTTCTGATCCGGCGCCGTGGCGGTGGCGACGAAGATGGTGTCGTCGCCGGCAACGGTGCCCACCACCTCGGGGAAGCCGGCGTGGTCGAGCGCCAGCGCCACCGTCTGCGCCGAGCCCACGACGGTGAGCACGACGGCGAGGTGAGGCCCCGCCGGCCGCACGCTGCGCACGAAGCGCGTCGCGTCGGCGAGCTCGCGCGGCGCCGTCTGCCGCACCGCCGGCGTCAGGTAGCGGCCGCCCACCTTGACGACGCCGAGCTCCTGCAGGTCGCGGCTGACGCTCGGCTGCGTCGCCCCGACGCCGCGGCGGCGTAGCGCGGCGACGATCTCGCCCTGGCTCGCCACCCGCCGCTTGCGCAGCAGGGCGAGGATCTCGCGGTGACGGCGGTCGCGCAGCTCGGTCTCGCTCGGCATGAGAATGCGCATACTACTGAATACTATTCAACGCTGTCAAACCGAGCCGGTGGGTGAGCCGTTCGGCCGCCGCTTGGCGCGTCCTTCCTTGCGGATAGAATGCGGGGCAACGAACCTGTGGAACCGGGCCGCGCCCGCCAGCTACCGACGCGCGCGAGCCTTCCGAGGACTCGATTCTGGGAGGGAAACCATGAGCGAACCGATGTACTCGCCGCCGCCTCCGCCTCCGATCGCCCCGCCGCCGACCGGCCCCGGCGCCGCGCAGCAGGTGCAGGGGCCTGCGCTCGGCCTGCTGATCACCGCCGGCATCGCCATCCTCTTCGCCCTCCTCGGCTTGGTCCTCAACCTGCTCGGCGTCGGCATGTCGGGGCTGCAGAACCTCGGCGGCGGCAGCGGCGCCGGCGAGCAGTACGCCCGCTACTTCAGCGGCGGCCTCGGCATCGTCTCGGCGATCATCACCCTCGGCCTCTTCGGGTTCGTCGCCTGGGCGGCGCTGCAGATGAAGCAGTTGCGCGGCTGGACGCTGGCCGTGGTGGCGAGCGTCATCTGCATCATCCCCTGCTTCTGCCCCTCCTGCTTCGTCGGCATCCCGGTCGGCATCTGGTCGCTGGTGGTGCTGATGAAGCCCGAGGTCAAGGCCGCCTTTACCAAGTAGCGGGTTTGCGGCCCCTCGCGGCGCAGTCGCGAGGGGGCGCCGCCGTCCTTACGCGGGGCCGGTCCTGCGGCTGTCAGTGGCCGCCTACCCGTGGCCCGTGTTTTGCTGACGCGCGTCGGCGTGGACAAGGAGGCGATCCGGGACGCCGGCTCCTCGCAGCCCATCCCAGGCCCTCGCAGGCTTCCCGAGGAGCAGCACGCGCGCGGCAACGGCGGCAACGGCAACGGCAAGCCGGCGGGCGCCGCGGCGAACGGCAACGGTAAGGCGCCAGCCGCCGCCTTCATGGGCACCGGCCTCGGCTCGGTGCGCGACCTCGTCGGCGGCAGCTGGGGGCCGAAGCCCTTCGCCGATGTCTGCGCCTGCGTTCCCGCCGACCGCTTCGTGCGCGTCGGCGACCAGCTCGTGCACGTGGAGCAGGCCGGTCACGGCGAGCCGGTGGTGCTGCTCCACGGCTTCGGCGGCTCGAGCTTCGCGTGGCGGTTGCTGACGCCGGCGCTGGCGCGCCGCTATCGCGTCATCGCCCCCGACCTCAACGGCTTCGGCTGGACGCAGCGGCCGAAGGAGGTCGCCGCCTACACCTACGCCGGCCAGGCCGAGATGGTGCTCGGCGCCCTCCGCGCGCTCGGCGTCGAGCGCTTCCACGTCATCGGCCACTCCTACGGCGGCGGTCTGGCGCTGTGGCTCGCTGGCCGCTACCCGCAGCGGGTGCGCTCGGTCGTGCTCGTCTCCTCGGTGCTGCCCGACTACAGCCAGCAGCAGCGCCAGGCGTGGGCCCGCTTCCGCACCCTCAACTGGCTCCTCGTCCACTTCTTCGTGCTCTCGCGGGCGGGCGTGCGGCGGACGCTCGAGCTGTGCATCCACGACCGCGCCAAGATCACCTCCGAGCTCGTCGACGCCTACCGCGAGCGGCTGCTGGTGGAAGGCGTCGAGGACGCTTACTACGGCCTGATGGCGCCCGTCGACCTGCCGGTGCCGGAGGTGGCGCTCCAGGACGTGCAGGCGCCGACGCTGGTGGTGTGGGGCCGCGAGGACAAGCTGATCCCGTTACCGCGCGCCGAGGCCTACGTGCCGCAGCTCCCCGACGCGCGCCTGGTGGTGCTCGACGGCTGCGGCCACATGGCGCTCGAGGAGTGCCCCGAGCGGCTGCTCGCCGAGGTGCTGCCGTTCCTCGACCGCCACCGCGAGCGCTGGCCGGAGCGGCTGCGCGGCGGGGTGCAGCGGCTCACGCGGCGCGCCGCCGCGATCGGCATCCCGCTCTTCTCCTGATCGGAGTCAGGGCACGAAGCGCATCAGGGGACAAAACGATAGCCGCGCCCGTGCACGGTGCGGAAGAAGCGTGGATGCGCCGCGTCGGCCTCGAGCTTCTGGCGCA
>DATNCU010000467.1:0-4912 GCA_035607145.1 Thermoanaerobaculia bacterium | reverse complement strand
CTTCGCCGACTGCGCCGGTAAGCCGCTGAAGGTGCGGCTCGCGTCAGTCGACGGCGGACCGGGCAAGGCCGTGCGCGTGCTCGCCGCCGAGCCGTATTTCCCGGGCACGGACCTGACCGTCGGCTCCACTGCGATGCCGGGACGGCGCCTGGGCATGGCGCTCGACGCTTACCACCTCGGCGTGCTCTGAGCGCGCGCCGCGCGTAAGGCCGGCCGCGGTCAGGCGGCGGGCGGCACCGCGTCGGCCACCGGCGCCTTGACGGCGTAGGCGGTGATGCAGTCGCCGAGGTCGATCGAGATGTGGCGGTCGGCGAGGCGCAGGCCGCGCAGCAGCGCCGCGAGCCAGCTGCTGAGCCGCGGCGAGTAGGCGGCGAGCTTGCGCGCCAGGTAGCCCATCGTCACCACGTGGGGGTAGGTCTCGATGGCGACCACTTTCCAGCCGGCCCGTGCCAGCACGGCGGTGAGGGTCTTGCGGGTGAAGTAGACGAGGTGCATCCGCATGTACCACGGCCACCGCCGGCCGAGGAGGCGAACGATCCAGGCGTCGACGTCGATCGTCGAGACCACCAGCCAGCCGTCGTCGCGCGCCACCTCGCGCGCCAGCTCGAGCTCGCGCACCGGATCGGCGAGGTGCTCGACGACGTCCCACGAGGTGACGACCGCGTAGGCATTGCGCGGCAGCGGCGCGGTGGCGACCGTCCCTGAATACACCTCGTAGCCGCGCCGGCGCGCCACGTCGCCCGCCCAGCGGCTCGGCTCCACACCGGTCACCTTCCAGCCCTGCTTGGCCGCGACGTCGAGGAAGACGCCGGTGTAACAGCCGAGGTCGACCAGCGGGCCGCGCACCGGGACGCGCCGCTCGAGCCGGCGCAGCGCCGCCGCGAAGGTGTCCACGCGGGCGGGCTCCTGCGACAGGTAGACCGGGTCCTCGACGTCGGCGTACCAGCCGAGGATCGTCGCCTCGTCCTCGCGTGGGCTGCGGAACTGCAGGCCGCAGCGGCGGCACTGCACGATGCGCCCGAAGACGCCGTGGTCGAGGCTGGTGCAGGCCATCAGCGCGGCGCGGTTGGCGGTGCGGGCGCCGCGGTCTTCGAGCTTGCAGACGACGTCGGTGCCGTGGCAGAGCGGGCAGGGCACCTCCTCGTAGGCCACGGGCGGGGCCGCTGCCGGGGCCACTGAAGGGACCACGGGTGGCGCGCTCAAGGCGTAGCCGGGGCGGCGCTGCGATCTGCTGCCGCGGCGCCCGGCGCCGGCGCCGCCGCGATCTCGACGTCGCGCTCGAAGAGCGGGAAGAGGCCGCCGTCGAACTCGGCGGCCGCCAGCCAGACGTGGTGCGTCCCCGGGCCGGCGCAGCTGCCGGCGGGCACGGTCATCATCCAGCCGGAGTCGAGGAAGTCTTGGGAGTGGAAGTAGTCGGCGACGTCCTGGCGTGCGAGGTCGAGCGTCGCCTGCGCGCAGCGGCGGCCGTCGACGAAGAGCTCGACGGCGCGCACCGGCCCGCCTTCGTCGCGCCCGCCGACGGCCCAGCCCTCGATGGTCCACGGCTGGTCCGCGGCGAGCTGGAAGCTCGGCGAGCCGCCGGGCTGGCCCGCCAGACGATCGACGTTGCCTGCGGGCGAGTCGCCGTCGAGAGCGTCGCGGAACCAGGCGAGGCGGTGCGCGCGCAACACCTCGGTGACCTCGCGCACCAGCTTGGGGTCCGGGTGATGGGAGACGCGGATCTCCTCGTCGGTAGCGGTGCCGCGGGCGATGGCGAGGGCGTTGCGGCTGACGATGGAGTTCCAGCCGCGCAGGATGGGCAGCATCTTCGCCGAGGCGATGGCCGGCTGCAGCGTGATGCCGGCGACGACGACGATCGCCGCTGCGATCGCCGCCGAACGGCGCGAGGAAGCCGCATCCGCGGGTGCCCAGGAGAAGACCACCAGCAACGCCAGCGCCGCGCAGCTCACGATCAGCGGGTAGGTCGCCGTGACGTAGTGCGAGGCGAGGGCCTGGGGGAACCCTTCTCCCGCGCGCCCGAGCGCGATCAACCCCGCCGCCGCGAGCGACTGCAGGCCGAGCACGAGCCACGGCAGGCTCGCGGTGCCGACGCGTCGATAGGCCCACACCGCGAGCCCCGCGAAAGCGGCGAGCGCGGCGGCGCCGAGCGCCATGCAGAACGTCACCGGCGGCATCGGCAGCGGGCTCCACGCCTTGCCGACGAGCGCCAGGTAGAACTGCGGCAGCTGGCTCCACGGCACCGGGCGGAACTGGCCGCTGGCCGACGCCTTGACCACGGCCACCGCCCCGGCGGTCAACGCCAGCCAGACGCCGAGGCGCGCCGGCCGCCGTTCGCCGCGCAAGAGCATCGCCACCAAGCCGACGGGAAGGGTGGCGAGCCCGGCGCCCCACGAGAAGGTGGCGCCCACGGCGGCCAGCGCGGCGCCGGCGAAGGCGACCGTGCCGACGGTGGGCAGGGTGAGCAGGAAGACGACCAGCGTCGCCAGCAGCTGCGAGAGGTCCTGGCCGAACGGGTAGCCCGAGATGAAGTTCTCGTACTGCAGCAGCGAGAAGACCTGGGCGGCGAGCGGCACCGCCAGCCAGCGGGCGAGGCCGTGCCGGCGCCGCGCCATCGCCAGCAGCAACGCCAACGACGTCGCGCCGGCGAGGTAGTTCGCCACCACCTCTGCGCGCAGGTCCCAGTGGGTCAGCCGACCGAGGCCGTAGAAGAACATCCGCGGCAGCACGTTGCGGTGGCCGTTGTAGGGCGCGAGCAGCAGCGGCAGCACGGGCTGGCCGGCGTAATGAGCCGTCCACACCGGTCCCATGCTCCACTGGTCCCAGGTGGGCATCTCGGTCACCAGCGGGAAGATCGAGAGGAAGCTCGCGATCGGCACCAGCAGCGCGCCGGCCAGCGCCAGCATCGCCCAGCCGCGCGTCCGCCGGCGCGCCAGCTCGGCTTCGTTCAGCAGCGTGCCGCCGGCGGCGAGCGTCGACATCACGAACCCGCGTGTGGGCGCGGCACGGCCTGCGGCCGCGGGCGCGCCGATCCCACGCGCGACGTGCGCAGGAGCAGCAGCCGCATGGCGCCGACGTAGATCTCCCGCGCGCCGAGCTTGGACTCGCCCAGCGTGCGGTCGTAGAAGACGATCGGCGACTCGCCGATGCTGCAGCCGGCGCGGTGGAGGCGATAGAGCAGCTCGACGAGGAACGAGTAGCCGGTGGAGCTGATGCGGTCGAGCGGGATCTCCGCCAGCGCCGAGGCGCGGTAGAGGCGGTAGCCCGAGGTGGTGTCGTGCACCGGGATGCGCAGCAGCCAGGCGGCGAAGCGGTTGGCGAGCCAGCTGAGCAGGATGCGGCGGATGCGCCAGTTGATGGTGCCGCCGTCACGCACGTAGCGCGAGCCGACGACGACGTCGTGGGCGAGCGTCATCGCCAGCATCGAGCGCAGGTGCGCGGGATCGTGACTCAGGTCGGCGTCGAGGGTGCCGATCACCTCGAAGCCGTGGTCGAGGCCGTACTGCAGACCGGCGACGTAGGCGCGGCCGAGACCGCGCGGCCCGTTGCGCTCCAGCAGCTGGAGGCCGGGGTGGCGGGTGGCGAGCTCGCGGCAGAGCGCGCCGGTGCCGTCGGGCGAGCCGTCGTCGACGATGAGCAAGTTGCAGCGCGGCGCCGCGGCGAAGACCCGGGTGACCAGCTCCTCGAGGTTGCCCCGCTCGTTGAAGGTCGGGCTGACGAGGAGCAGGCGCGTTTCCAGGCGCTCGAGCTCGGGCGAGGCGGGCGGCGGCGTTCGGCTCATCGGGGGCAGCGCATCTTAGCCGGCCCGGCGGACCGGCGCGAGATCCCCAGAAACGAAAACCCCGGCGGCCGCGGGTGCGGACCGCCGGGGCGTTCGATCGAAGCGACGGTGGATCAGTGACCGGCGGTGAGGCTGGCCACGGCGGCTTCGAGGGCCGCGAGACGCTCCTTGAGGCTGACCAGCTCCGCATCCTTGGCCGCGAGCTGCTGATTGAGGCCCTGGATGGCGGCGAACGCGACGCCGGCGCTGTCGGTGACCGAGATGCCCTTGTCGTCGTTGCCGACGGCGAAGGACGAGTAGAAGTCCTCGGCCATCGGACCGATGTGGCGGACGTTGGGGTCGGCCTTGTAGGCCCACGAGGTGATGGGCAGGTTGACGACCTTGCTCAGCATCTCGTTGGCGTCGACCGGCGTGAACGCCTGCTTCACCGTCCGGCTCGAGCCCGGGGTGATGGTGCCGGTGGTCGCCAGGTTGCCCGCCGTCGTCAGGGTCATCTCGACCGGGGCGTCACCCTGGTCGTCCCAGAGGAAGGTGGTGCCGCTGGTGCCCTGGGTCCAACGGGTGCCCGCCGTGGTGGTGTCGGACAGGGCGAAGATCACCCCGCCGGCGTTCCTGATCTCCAAGAGCTCGCGGGAGGCCGTCGTGCCGCTGCTCTCCTGGACCAGCACCTTGGTGCTGCCGTTGCTGCCGCTGACGTGCAGCTTGGTCGACGGGCTGCCGGTGCCGACGCCGACGTCGCCGTCGGCGCTGATGTCGATCGAACTCGTCGGCGCGCCCGGCCGGATGCGGAACGACAGCTTGCTGCCGCCGGTCACGTCGCGGACGAACCAGTTCGCCTCGTTGGCGCCGATGTCCCAGGTCTGGGCCGTGAAGCCACCTGAGTTGTTCTGCTCCATGCGGAGGGCCGGCGTGTTCGAGGTGTTGATGTGGAGGTCGAGCACCGGGGTCGAGGTGCGGAAGCCCACGCGGCCGGTGCTGTCGACGAAGATCGAGTTCGTCGGCGCGGAGCCGGTGACCGTAACCGGAACGGTTGCGGCGGTGATGTCCTCGATGGAGAACTTGTTCGCGCCGCCGCTGGCCGAATCGTTGGCCGTGAGCTGCCAGTCGTTGGCCGGGAAGCCGGCCGACGAGCTG
>DATNCU010000438.1:0-4011 GCA_035607145.1 Thermoanaerobaculia bacterium | reverse complement strand
CGCGCTGCCGGCGGGCGTCGCCTTCGCCGGCGGTCACCCGATGGCGGGCAGCGAGGAGAGCGGCCACGAGGCGGCGCGTCCCGACCTCTTCGCGGGCGCCACCTGGGCGCTGGTGGGCGACGACGAGCCGGCGGCGCGCGTCGCGTCGCTGGTCGCCGAGCTCGGCGCGGTGCCACTACGCTGCGACGCCGCCGATCACGACCGCGTCGTCGCGATCACCTCGCACCTGCCGCAGCTGCTCGCCACCGCCCTCGCCGCCGAGCTCGAGTCGCGCGACGAGCCGTTGGTAGCGGCCCTACTCGGCCCCGGCGGCCGCGCCTTCCTCCGCCTCGCCGGCAGCTCGTTCGCGATCTGGCGCGATGTCCTCGACGCCAACCGCGACGAGGTGGACCGCGCCCTCGCCGCGGTGCAAGCGCGCGCCGCTCAGCCGGCGGCGGCGCTGGAGGAGGAGTTCGTGCTCGCCCGCCGGTTCGCGGCGCGGCTCAAAACTCGACGTACTTGAGGTAGAAGCCGGTCAGGTCGATCTGCTTCGTCGCCAGCTCGCGGGCGCGCTCGGCGGTGATCAGGAACTGGCCGGCGCGCGCGCGATGGTCGGTGGCGACGAACAGCTCGAGCGCGTCGATCGAGTTGGGCTGCTTGGCCTCGAAGTCGAGCAGCGCCTGCGCGGTGCCGGCGATCGCCTGGAAGACGGCGCCCTCGGAGTTGGCGGTCACCTCGACCAGCAGGCGGCGCGACGCGGTGCCCTCGAAGATGCCGGGGTTGGCGACGCCGTGGGTGCGCAGCATCTCGCCGAGGGTGGTGGCGAGCTGGATGCGCGACACCTGCTTGCGCGGCGCGCGCAGGAAGTCGACGTTGCCGGCGGGCGTGCGCGCGGGCGATCCTTGCGGCGCCTCGGCGGCGGCGGCGGCGCTCGCCGTTACCGGTGCACTCGCGGGGCGGTGCGGTGGCGGGGGCGGCAGCCCCGTCTGCTGGCGGCGCTGCCCGAGCAGGTCAGAGAGCGTTTCCTTGTGCGGCGTCGGCGCCGGCGTCGGTGCGCCGCTTGGGCCGCGCAGCACGGTGGCGGAGCCGAAGTCGCTGGCGTTGCTCGCATCGGTGCGGGCGACGTCGATCTGCGCCAGCGGCAGGGTCGACTGGGCGCCGCTGGGGAGGACGATGAGCGCGGTGTTGCCCTGCACCTTGTACTTCTCGCGCGCCTGCACGGTGCTGCCGTCCTTGAGGACGATCACGTAGGCGCAGAGCGGCGAAGCGGCGAAAAGCAGCGCGGCGCCGGCGGCGGCGCGGGTGAGCCAGGCGGCAAGGGGAGTGCGGCGCATGGTCGACTCATATCATAGCGGAGTGCGCCTCTCGCCCCGCTCGCGGCTGCCGCTCGCCTTCGTGCTCGCCTGGCGCTACCTGCGCGGGCGGCGCTCGCGGCTGCTGCAGCGCACGGCGCTCGCCGCGCTGCTCTCGATAGCGCTCGGCGTCATGGCGATGGTGATCGCCATGGCGCTGATGAGCGGCTACCGCGAGGACATCGAGCGCAAGCTCATCGCCGGCAACGCCGCGGTGCTCGCCTACCCGCTGGGGCCGCCGGGCAAGGTGCGGCGCGACGACCTCGCCGAAAAGGTCGCGGCCATTCCCGGCGTCACCGCCGTGGGCAAGGTGGCGTACGGGCAGGGGACGCTGCTCTCCGCCGCGCGCCCGGCGGGCGAGGCGGTGACGCTGCGCGGCGTCGCAGCGGGCCGCGACGCGCTCGCCGGCGCCAAGCCCGACCTCGTTGCCGGCGCGGGCGGTGTGCCGGGAGCGGTGCTCGGCGTCGAGCTCGCCCACCACCTCGACGTGCGGCCGGGCGAACCGCTGCGACTGGTGGCGCTCGGCTTCGGCGGCGGCCGGCCGACCTTCCGCTATCAGAGCCTGCGCGTCACCGGCACCTTCCGCACCGGCTTCGCCGAGTTCGACCGCAACTGGCTGGTGCTCGAGCGCCCGCTCGTCGAGCGGCTGACCGGCGGCAGCGGCGGCTCGACGCTGTTCGAGATCGCCGTCGCCGAGCCGCGCAGCGCGCCCGCCATCGCCGAGCAGGTGGAGGGTGTGCTCGGGCCCGACTACCTGGTCACCGACTGGCAGCGCATGAACCGCCAGCTCTTCGCGGCCCTGCGGCTGCAGCAGCTGCTGCTGTTCTTCCTGCTCGGCCTCATCGTGCTCGTCTCCACTTTCAACGTCGCCTCGACGCTGATGGTGCTGGTGCGCGAGCGGCTGCGCGACGTCGGCGTGCTCTCGGCGCTGGGCCTGTCGCGTCGCAAGCTGGCGGCAGTGTTCGTCGCCTACGGCGGCGCGCTCGGTCTCGTCGGCACGCTGCTCGGCATCGGCCTCGGCAGCCTCGTCTCGTGGCTCTTCGACCGCTTCGAGCTCATCCGCTTCGACCCTGAGGTGGCAGCGATCTACTTCGTCAGCGCCGTGCAGTTCCGGGTGCAGGCCGTCGACCTGCTCGCCATCGTTGGTTTCTCGGTGGCGTTCACGCTGCTCTCCTGCCTGCTGCCGACCCTGCGCGTGGTGCGCGTCTCCTCGGCCGACGCGCTGCGCTACGAGTGAGCGCCGCGCCATAATCCGGGCGATGTCGCCCCTGCCGCCCGGCTTACAGCGCGCCCTGCTCTTGCCGGGGCGGCGCGTGCGGGTGGGAGCGCGGCGGCTGCGGCGCTGGTATGTCGCCGCCGAGGTAACGCTGGCGAAGCGGTTCGGGCTCTCGACGCAGGAGGACCGCCGCTTCTTCCTGCTCATCCCGGCGGTGGGCGTCATGGGCGGCCTCTTCGCCATCGGCATCGAATACCTGCTCGAGGCCGTGCGCGCGCTGCTGTGGGGGGGCGCCGGCTCGTTCCTCGTGCTCGGCCAGACGGCGCCGCCGTGGCGGGTGCTCGCGGCACCCGCGGTGGGCGGCCTGCTCGTCGGTCTCTTGGTGTGGTGGAGCAAGCAGCCGGTGTCGGGGCAGGGGACGGCGCTGCTCATCGAGTCGGTGGTGCTGCGGCAGGGCGCGGTGCCGCCGCGGCCGGTGCTGGTGTCGACGCTCGCCTCGATCTTCACCGTCGGCAGCGGCGGCTCGCTGGGCAAGGAAGGCCCGCTGCTGCGGCTCGACGCCATGATCGCCTCCTGGCTCGGGCAGCGGCTCGGGCTCGGCGCGCACCGCGTGAAGATCCTCCTCGGCTGCGGGGCGGCCGCCGGCATGGCCGCCACCTACAACGTGCCGGTGGGCGGCGCGCTGTTCGCCATGGAGGTGATCCTCGGCAACTTCGCGCTGGAGATCTTCGGTCCCATCGTCGCCGCCTCGGTGATCGCCACGGTCATCGCGAGGGCCGTGCTCGGCGACGTGCCGCTCTACGCCGCCACCGGCTATGAGCTGCAGAACGGCTGGGAGCTGATCCCCTACCTCGGCCTTGGCGTGCTCGGCGCCTTCGCCTCGGTCGCCTTCGTGTTCGGCGTGCGTGGCGGACGCGAGCTGTTCGACCGCGCCACCTTCCTGCCGCCCTGGCTGCGGCCGGCGGTGGGCCTGCTGCTCGTCGGCGTCATCGCGGTGTGGTTCCCGCACGTGCTCGGCAACGGCTTCGAGGGGATCACGCAGGCGCTCTCCGGCCAACTGCCGCTGCTGTGGCTGCTGCTGCTGCCGCTGGCGAAGATCGTCGCGTCCGGCCTCACCTCGGGCAGCGGCGGTGCCGGCGGGATGTTCACGCCGGCGCTCTTCGTCGGCGCCATGGTAGGCGGCGCGTACGGGGTGTTCGCGCACGCGCTGTGGCCGTTCGCCACCTCGCCCTATGGCGCCTACGCGGCGGTGGGCATGGCGGCGATCGCCGCCGGCACCAGCCACGCGCCGATCTCGGCCATCCTCATCCTCTTCGAGCTCACCGGCAACTACCAGCTCATCCTGCCGCTGATGGTGGCCTCGATCACCTCGAGCTTCCTCTCGCGCGCCCTCTACCGCTACTCGGTGGAGGAGGAGTCGCTGCGCCGCCGCGGCATCGACGTCTCCTTCCGCATGGAGGAGGC
>DATNCU010000434.1:0-8721 GCA_035607145.1 Thermoanaerobaculia bacterium | reverse complement strand
CAGCTCTCCGAGGATGCCGAAGGGCGAGTCGTACTCGAACGCGTCGCGCATCAGCGTTCCGTGGCCGGTGGGCTTGAAGTGATGGTCGTGCGCGAATTTGGCGAAGGGGCCGCTCACCATCTCGTCGCGGAAGTAGCGAGGCGGGTCGAAGGCGGTGATCCTAACCGTGGCGCGGAACGTGACGAAGAAGTGCCGCGCCCGCCAGGTAACAGACGCGGCCGGGCCGATGAGGCCCGTGGTGACGCCTGCCACGGCAGTCTCGTGATGCGTGGTGATCGAGGCGGTGTGGAGGTCGATGCTGCGAGCGAGGTCGAAGACGCGTTCCGGCGGCGCGTCGATCGCTGTCTCGAGCTCGAAGCTGGGCACGGTTGCCGGGACCGACGCGACTCAGGTCGACCAGGGGTCGATGAGCTCGGCGCCAAGACCTTCGAAGTGGCGCACGTTGCGAGTGGCGATCGGGGCTCGACGCGCCACGGCGATGCCAGCGATCTGAACGTCGCGGATTTCGACGCTTCGGCCGACGCGGCGGCGCTCGGCGGCGATCCGGCCCGCCGACTGTGCTGCTGGTTCGTCCAAAGGCACGACGCGGCCCTCGAGATCCTCTTCGAGGACCTTTTCGAACGCTTCTTCTAGAGCACGCCGGCGTCGGCCCGAAGCCAGCAGCTCCAGGCCGAAGCGAATCTCGAAGACGGTGATGGACGTCGTCCAGATCGATTCGGTGGGCTGCTTGTCGAGCCAAGCCACGACTTCCGGTTCGGGCGTTTGCCGCATGAGAACCGAGAGAACGTTGGTGTCGAGCAAGATCACGGATCGAGCTCCGCCGGCTGTGCCGACTGGCCACGTAGCTCGGGTATATCTTCTGTGAGGCCGATCTGCTGGAACCGAGCGGCGATCCGCGATCCAAGGGGCTCCCGACGCTTAGTCTCGCTGCGCACTGCGTTGCGAAGGATCTCGCGGACTTCTTCTTCGGTGCTACGCCCGTGGCGGCGCGCGCGGCGCTGCAGCTTTTCCTTGACGTCGTCGTCGAGCTGGCGGACTACGAGTTGAGCCATGTAACGATGATATCACGATAGCGATGCGCTCTGCTCGCCGTGTTGCGTTAGGAATTCCGTGCTCGCGCTCGTTGTTGTAGTGGCCGTTGCCACCGCGCAGCCAGCCACCTGGGTTGCAAAACCTGGCTCGATGTGCGATGGTCCGGCCTTCACATCGCGGTTCGGATGCCACCGCGGGTCAATCGCGACCCGCAACGCTCCGAGCCGAACGGCAGCCTCCCCGGCAAGTCTTCCGTTCCTTTCTCCCGACAATCAGCCGGATCGCAGCGGTGCCGCGCTCCACTTTGAGCGCGAGCGAGCGCCCATCCGGTGGTCGTTCGATAGCCGCAGAAGGGGTCTATCCCTTGTCCGATCAGTCTCAGTCCGTGCCTTCCTCGGTGCCTTCCTCGGTGCCAACCTCGTTCGCTGAGTTCGGTCTCGCGCCCACGCTCATGCGTGGCGTGACCGACCTCGGCTTTACCACGCCGACGCCCATCCAGGCGAAGTCGATCCCGCCCGGCCTCGCCAGGCGTGACGTGCTCGCCTGCGCGATGACGGGGAGCGGCAAGACCGCCGCCTTCGTGCTGCCGCTGCTGCAGCGGCTCGCGGCGGCGCCGGCGACGGGCGCCACCCGCGCCCTCGTGCTGGTACCGACGCGCGAGCTCGCCTCGCAGGTGCACGAGCACCTCGTCGGGCTCGGCCGCTATTCGCGCGTCACCTCGGTGACGGTGTTCGGCGGCGTCAGCCCGTTCCCGCAGGAGCGCGCCTTGAAGCGCGGCGTCGACGTCGTCGTCGCCACGCCCGGCCGCCTGCTCGACCACATGCGGCAGGGGGTGGCGAAGTTCGACCGCCTCGAGCTGCTGGTGCTCGACGAGGCCGACCGCATGCTCGACATGGGCTTCCTGCCCGACGTCGAGCGCATCCTCTCCGCGTTGCCGCGGCAGCGGCAGACGATGCTCTTCTCGGCGACGCTGCCGAAGGAGATCGTCGAGCTCAGCCGGCGGTTGCTCCACGACCCGGCGCGCATCGACGTCGAGCGCCCGTCGGCTCCGCCCACGACGGTGAGCCAGGAGGTGCTGCCGGTGCCCGAGCGGCTCAAGCCGTCGCTGCTGCTCGAGCTGCTCAAGCGGCGCGAGCTCGAGACGGCGCTGGTCTTCACCCGCACCAAGCACCGCGCCAACCGGCTCGCCGACTTCCTCGACGCCGCCGGCGTGCCCTGCGACCGCATCCACGGCAACCGCAGCCAGGGGCAGCGCGAGGCGGCCCTTGCCGCCTTCAAGGCCGGCAAGCTGCAGGTGCTCGTCGCCACCGACATCGCGGCGCGCGGCATCGACATCTCGGCGCTGCCGCACGTGGTGAACTTCGACGTGCCGCACCAGTCCGATGACTACATCCACCGCGTCGGCCGCACGGCGCGCGCCAGCTTGACCGGCCACGCCATCACCTTCGCCTCGCCCGAGGACGGCAAGGAGCTGGCGGCGATCGAGCGCGCGGTGGGCAAGCGGCTGCCGCGCCGACAGCTGCAGGGCTTCGACTACGCGTCGAACGGCGCCAAGCTGGAGATCCCCATCCAGGAGCGCATCGCCGCCATCCGCGCCCGCAAGCAGGAGGAGCGGGCGCGGGCTCGCGCCAAGGCCGAAGCCAAGGCGGCGCGCGGTGCGGCTCCGGCTTCGCGCGGCAAGTCCGCCGGGCAGCCCGCCCCCGCCGCGCGGACCGCGGGCGGTCGCGGCAACGGTGCCGGTGCTCCTCGTCCGTCGCACGCGCCGGCAGCCGCGAGCCACCGGCCCACGCACGCCGGCGCGCCCGGCAACCGGCCGGCGCATGTGCCGAGCCGCTCGGGCTACCCGGGTGCTAGCTCGGGAGGCGCCGGGCAGCCGGCGTCAGCGAGCGGCGGCAGCGTCAACCCGTGGCCCGGCCGTGGCCGCTTCGAGGGCCGTCGCCAGGACAACAAGCGCGGCCAGCGCCGCCCGGCGCGCTGACCCCATGACCCAGTGAGGCCATGGGCGCCATCTCGTTGGCGCTCATGGCCTCGTCACATCTTCGAGCTTTCGGCGCAGCTCGGCTGGTACAGTGGCAGCGGTATCGCAATGAAAGTTGCGATATTGCTCCTGTAGACGACGGCCGCCGGAGGCTGACGATGGCAAGCGTACCCGGCTTCGATCGCATCACCATCGAGCCCGGCAAGATGGATGGGCAGCCGTGCATTCGCGGATTGCGATTGACTGTCAAGCGGGTGCTGCGCATCCTCGCCACCCATGACTCGCGGGAAGAGATACGCCGCGAGTTTCCTGAGCTGGAAGACGAGGACGTGCGCCAGGCCCTCGAGTTCGCCGCCGCCTCGCTCGACGACGAGATCGTCGACCTGCTCGAGCGACCCACCGCGCGGTGAGGCTGCTGCTCGACCATGGCGTCGGCCGGTTGGCCGTGGACCTGCTGCGATCGGAGGGCTTCGAGGTCAGCCATGTCGCCGATCACGGGCTCTCCCGCGCGCTGGACGCGGAGATCCTCGCCTTCGCGCGCTCGAGCTCGGCGGTCGTCGTCACCCTCGACCACGATTTCCACCGCGAGCTTGCGCTCAGTGGCGCGAGCTCGCCTTCGGTGGTGTTCATCCGCGACGAGCACCTAAAGAGGGCCGCGGTCGCTGATCTCGTGGCAGGCCTCTGCCGCCGCTACGACGAGCCGCTGCGCGCGGGAGCGGTGCTCACCACGCGCAACGGCCTGGCGCGGTTCCGGCTCTTGCCCTTCCGGATCGCACCGTAGGCGGAAATGGATGCGCGTCAGGATGCCTGTCGGGCCACTGGCGTGGCGCGAATGGCGTCGCCCTCGCGCGCCCAGCTGTAGCCGAGCCCCTTCAGCGTCTCGGTGAGCGCCGTCTCCCAGCTGACGTCGTCGACGTTGATCGTCACCGGGCGCGTCTCCTTCTCGAGGCCGAGGATCGGATAGCCGCTCATGGTGCGGAAGATCGCCATCACCTCGACCGGGCTGGCGTCGGTGATAGTGATGGTCACCGTTTCGCTCGGGCAGAGCGGACGCATCAGCAGCCCTTCGTCGGGCACCGTCGTCGCCGCCAGCCGGCGGGCGACGTCGGCCCTCTCGGCTGCGCTGAGCTGCGCCATCGCCGCGTCGCGGCCGTCCTCGGCGACGGGGAAGCCGCGCTGCGCGGCGAGGCTTAGCCAGTAGGCGGCGCAGAGCGTGCTCTTGGTGATGCCCCGGCCCTCGGCATAGGCGTCGCCGAGGTAGGTCATCGCCACATTGAAGCCCGAGTCGGCGGCCTCGAGGTAGAGGTGGGCGGCCTCCTTCTCGTCTTTCGCCACGCCGCGACCGTCGGCGTACATGCCGGCGAGGGCGGTCTGTGCCGTGACCTCGTTCTGGTCGGCGGCCTTTCGGTACCAGGCCACGGCCTCGGCGTCGCTCTGCGGCACGCCCAAGCCGCTCTCATAGAGGTCGCCCAGGGACGACTGCGCGTGCGCGTTGCCCTGCTCCGCGGACTTGCGATACCAGCGCGCCGCCTCGGCAGGGCTCTCCGGCAGGCCGCCGAGACCGTACTTGTACTCGCCGGCGAGCCAGTACTGCGCGCTCGCCTGCCCCTGCTCGGCGGCGCGTCTCCACCACTTGATGGCCTCGGCCTCGTCGCGACGCACGCCGCGGCCGTGGTAGTAGAAGACCCCGAGCACGTGCTGCGCATTGGCGTGGCCCTGCTCGGCCGCCTTGCGGTACCAGGGGATGGCGGCGGCATCGTCCTCGGCGACGCCTTCGCCGCCGAAAGCGAGACGGTTGGCGAGCTCGAACTGCGCGGCGGCGTCGCCGCTCTCGGCCTTGGCGCGGACGACGGCGAGCGGCGAGTCGCGAAACGGCTCAGCGGCGGAAGCGGGCGGCTCAGCGGCGGAAGCGGGAGGTTGAGCGGCGAGCGCCGGCAGGGCGCAAGCGAACGACAAGGCGAACGCGATCCGACGGATCATCGACTTCGGCTCCTGTTTCGGGAAAATACGCAGCCATGACCATCCGGCGTCCCCGCCTCGTGGCCATTACGCGCTCGGTGAGCCCGGCATTCGCCGAATGCGAGCTCACCCACCTAACGCGGGAACCGATCGACGTTGGGCTCGCGCGGCGGCAGCACGCGGCGTACGAGGCGCTGCTCGCGGAGCTCGGGTGTGAAGTCGAGCACTTGCCCGAGGAGCCGGGGCTGCCCGACTCGGTGTTCGTCGAGGATGCGGCGGTCGTGGTCGACGAGCTGGCAGTGGTGACGAGGCCGGGCACCGAGTCGCGGCGCGGCGAGACCGCGTCGGTGGCTGCAGCGCTGGCGCAGCATCGGCCGCTCGGACGGATCGAAGCGCTGGCGACACTGGACGGCGGTGACGTGCTTCGCATCGGGAAGCGAGTGTTCGTCGGGCTCTCGGAGCGCACCAACCGTGAAGGTGTAGCGCAGCTCGCGGCGCTGCTCGCGCCGTTCGGCTACGAAGTCGAGGGCGTGCCGCTCGATGGCTGCCTGCACCTGAAGACCGCGGTCACCGAGGTCGCCGAGGGGACGGTGGTGATCAACCCGCGGTGGATCGACCGCGCCACGTTCGGCGCCTACAAACAAGTCGAAGTGGACGACGAGGAGCCGTTCGCCGCCAACGTCCTGCGCGTCGCCAGCGGCAACCGTGACGGCGAGGTAGTGGTGATGCCGGCCGCCTTCCCGCGCACCGCTGAGCGCCTCGCCGCGCGGGGAGTGAATGTGCGAACGCTCGACGTCTCGGAGATCGCCAAGGCCGAGGGTGGCGTCACCTGCTGCAGCATCCTGGTCGCCGGCGCGCCGAGCGGCGCTGAGTGATCGGCGCGCGGGGCCGGCTCAGCTCTCGGCCAGCGCCCGCAGCTTGACCATCGTCGTCCAGTTCCGCGTCGTCGCCCCATCGGTGGTGGCGCGGTTGAAGGCGGTGAGGAGCTTGCTTTCGAGGATCCCGTCGGCGCACCAGAGATAGGCGACGCGCTTTCCCAGCGCGAACGCGTCGGGTGCCCAGTCCTGCTTGGCGAGAGCCGCGAGGGCCTTGCGGTCGACTCGCTCCGCGAGCGCCGCCACCAAGAACCGCGCCGGATCGGCTTGAGCGCGGTCCAGCAGCGGATTGCCGTCGACCGCCTCGGCGACCTCCGCAGCGGTGAGCACGACGACCTTGGCGGGCACCCGCAGCCGCTTCTCCAGCACCTCCTCCACGCGCGCCGCGGGATCGCCCTTGCTTTTCGCCGTCACGGTGAGCACGACGTTGCCGCTGTTCAGCAGCGTGCGCACGTCGGCATAGCCGATCTTCTGGAGCTCCGCCCGTAGCTCCGCCATCGCCACACGCTTCGCCTTGCCGACGTTGATGCCGCGAATCAGCGCGACGCGAGTGTCCTTGCCAGCCATCGACTCAGGCTCGCGACGCTACTTGTTGCCCAGCCGGTTCCACAGGTGGGTGTACGACAGCGCCAGCCGGTGGGCAAGCTGCTCGTTGGTCACGCTGGCGCCGTGGCCCCCTTCGATCTCCTCGAAGTAGGTGACGTCGTAGCCCTGCTCCTCGAGGCGCGCCGCCATCTTCCTCGCGTGGCCGGGGTGGACGCGGTCGTCGCGCGTCGAGAGATAGAAGAAGATCGGCGGGTAGCCCTTGCCGGTCTGCGCGTTCTGGTAGGGCGAGTACTTCGAGATGTACGCCCACTCGTCGGGCTTGTCGGGGTCGCCGTACTCGGCCACCCAGCTCGCGCCGGCGAGCATCTTGTGGTACCGCCGCATGTCGGCGAGCGGCGAGCCGCAGATCACCGCGCCGTAGAGGTCGGGGCGGCGGATCATCGTTGACAGCACCAACAGGCCGCCGTTGCTGCGCCCCTCGATGCCGAGGTGCTCCTTCGACGTCACCTTGCGCGCGATGAGGTCGGCGGCCACCGCCTCGAAGTCCTCGAAGGCGTGCACGTGGTTGGGCTTGACCGCGCCCTGGTGCCACTTCTCGCCGAACTCGCCGCCGCCGCGGATGTTGGCGAGCGCGAAGACGCCGCCGCGCTCGAGCCACATCTTGCCGTAGGCGCCGTAGAGCTGCTCGTACGAGCCCGAGTACGACGGCACCAGCGCGTTGCGAAACCCTCCGTACGAGAAGATGTGCGCCGGGTGGCTGCCGTCGAGCGCCATCCCCTTCGGCGCCACCTGGAAGTAGGGGACCTTGGTGCCGTCGGCGGAGATCGTCCACTGCTGCGTGACCTCGAAGCGGCTGCCGTCGAAGGTGGGCTGCTGCTGCTTGACCTGCTCGGGGGCCGGGTTGGCGTCGGCCACGTAGTAAAGCGTCGGCGGGGTGGCGAACGACTCGTACTTGACGAAGGCGTCGCCGCTGCTCGCGTCCACCGAGGTGACGCCGAGGGCGCCGTTGTCGGGGAAGGGGACGAGGCGCCGCGACCAGCCGGTGGAGGTCCTGCCGTCGGCCGTCTCGCCGGGGGGCGCCGGCTCGTAGCGGTAGAGCCGCCCGCGCACGCTGTCGAGCATGGTGACGAGGATGCCGCTCTCGGCAGCGTCGACGTCCTCGACCACTTCGTTGGCGGCTGCTTCCACGAGTACCTCGACCTTGCCCTGCCCGCCTCGCAGCGCCGCGGGGTCGGCGATGAGCACGCTGTCCTGCTTGAAAGTCTTGTCCTCGCGCTGCCAGTCTTCCTTGAGCGCGACGATCAGGCGGCCGCGGAAGAGGTCGCTGACCTCGGCGGTCGCGGGTAGGTCGAGCGTCTCGAGCCTGTCGCCGACGAGCTGTTGGTAGGCCGTGGTCCAGAAGTCGAGGCCTTCGCTGACGAGGTCCACGTTGCCCTCGTTCGAGCGCAGGCGGAAGCCGTTCACGCTCACCGATGCCTGCTTGCCCTCGTAGATGGTGCGCGCCTCGGCGATCGGCGTGCCACGCTTCCACAGCTTGACGATGCGCGGGTAGCCCGAGTCGGTGAGCGAGCCGGGGCCGAAGTCGGTGCCGACGAAGACGGAGTTCTCGTCGCGCCACGCAATGTTCGTCTTGGCGGTGGGGAGGGCGAAACCTTCCGGCGCAGCGACGAACGCGAGCGTCTCGCTGTCGAACTCGCGGATCTCTTCGGCGTCACCGCCGCCGGGGGAGAGCTCGACGAGGCACCGCTTGTAGGTGGGCTGCAGGCAGCTCATGCCGTGGAACACCCACGGCTTGCCTTCCTTCGCCGCCAGCGCGTCGACGTCGAGCACCGTCTGCCACGCTGGCTCGGGCTTGCGGAGCTCGTCGAGAGTCGCGCGCCGGTAGATGCCGCGCGAGTGCTTGTCGTCCTTCCAGAAGTTGTAGACCCACTTGCCGCGCTGCTCGACCGCCGGCAATCGCGAGGCGGAGTCGAGCGCCGCCTTGGCGTTGGCGTAGAGCTCCTTGTAGATCGGCTGCGACTCGAGCTTCCTCGCGGTCTCGGCGTTCTGCGCTCGCACCCAGGCGAGAGCGCGCTCGCCGTCGATGTCCTCCAGCCAGAGGTACGGGTCCGGCTGCTCGCCGGCGGCGGAGGCGGTCGAGGCCGCAGCATCGGCGCGCGACAGCACGATGACGGCGCCGGGCTTCTTCTCCTCGGCGCGCGAGACAGCGACGGCCGCGGCGAGAAACGCGGCGGCGATGACGACTGAAAGCAGCGAAACGCGGGCGAGGCGGCGGTGGGCACGCATGGCCGCGGATGGTACCAGGGTGCCCGGTCGTCGACTGCTGCGCTC
>DATNCU010000427.1:0-2149 GCA_035607145.1 Thermoanaerobaculia bacterium | reverse complement strand
AGAAGTCGGTCGCCACCAGCACCGTGAACGACGAGCCCGGCATCGCTCGCGACTCTAACAGAGGGGTCGCGGCCTATCGGGCCGCGCTGGGCTGCGGAGCCAGCGGCGCCAAGCGGTAGATGGCGAGCAGTGTCGAGCCCTGTCGGCGCACGGTGAACAGCGGGCGCTCGGTGGCGGCGATGCGGGCCGCGCGGGGCGTGAACCATGCCTCGCGCATCATCAGCATCAGGTACTGCGGGCGCGTCGCGTCGTACCAGCCGTCGTGCGGCACCAGCTCGAAGCGGCCGGCAAGGAACGGGGCCGCAGCGTGCGGCCCCATCGGCACCAGCACGAAGGCGCCGGACTGCGCGTGCGCGGCGAGCCACTCGGCGCCCTCCTTGTAGCTCGCGCCAGTACTCGAGCTCGACGCGGTGTTGTGCTTCCGGGCCGAGGGCGCGGCGCGCGGGAGCGTTGAGGTATGCGTCGGCGTAGGGGTGGATGGCGGCAAGCTCGAGCGCCAGTGCGACGAGGCTCGCGGCGAAGAGGGCGCCGAGCGCCATGGCGAAGCGGCGCGCCGTCGCGCCAAGGCTCCAGAGCGCGACGCCGACCGCGTAGACGCCGCTGGCGGCGAGCAGGGCCAACGCCGGCAGCGCCGGGAGCAGATGCCGCGCGCCGTCGTAGCGCGCCGGCGCCGCGAGGTCGGCGAGTAGCAGCAGCCCGAGCCAGAGCGCGGCGAGCCGGCAGAGGCGCGACGCGGCGCCGCGACGGCACGCGGCCACGCCACCGGCGAGCGCCGCGAGCAAGAGCGGCACCGGCGTGGCGATGGCAAGGCTCAACCAGCCGTAGTGCCACGGCAGCTCCGCCGGCCGGTAGACGCGGCCGAGATAGAGCACGCGCATCGGCACGTCGAACTCGCGAATGCGATGGACCACATCGAGCACCCGCGGCGATGGCGCCGGCCATAGCCACGGCCACAGCAGCAGCGCCACAACGGCTGCGACACCGCCCGCGAGCAACAGGCCGGCAAGGCGACGCCGCCACGGCCTGCTGCCCGCCGCGAGCGTCCAGACCAGCGCCAGCGGCGCAATGAACAGCGCGCTCACGTGGCTCGCCAGCGCCGCGCCGGCCGCCGCGCCGAGCAGCGCGAAGTCGCCGAGCCGTCCGGTGCGCGCCGCTCGCGCCAGCGCCAGCACGACGGCACTCCACGTCACCAGCGCCACCACGTCCTTCGGGTTCGCCTGCGAGTGCGCGACGAGCTTCGGCTGCACGACGAGCAGCGTGGCGGCGAGCGGCGCCAGCACCGGCGCTCCACCCTCGCGCGCGGCGAGCCTTGCCACCAGCGCCACCGCGAGCGTGGCGAGCAGCAAGTTCGCGAGGTGGAAGCCGAGATAGTGTCCCGGCTCCCACACGATGCGGTTCACGACCGCGGCGAAGCCGGCGCGCAGCGTGTCGGCGGCGAACTGGTAGCCCGGCAGCTCGTGCCACGGCCATTGCGGCAGCGGCCTCCCCGAAAACGCGGCGGCGATGAGCCGCAGGTTCTGCGCGCCGGCGCGGTAGCTCTCCCCCTCGTCCCAGGTGATGCCGCCGTCGGCGAGAGTGGCGAGGCCGTGCGCGAGGAAGGCGACGGCGACCAGCACGCCGGCGTGGCGGACGAGCCACGGCGCCGTCGTCGCCGCGTCTCGCATCGAGATCGCTTCGCTGCGTTCGAAGGAGCGTTCGAAGGATGCTCGCGATGACGATGAGACTGTCATCGCGAGGAGCGCAGCGACGAAGCGATCTCGACGCTCACGCCTCAGCGCTGCAGAGACGAGCCGGCCACAGTGGCGGCAGCGACCTCGTCCGTCGCCGCCGCGGTTGCCTCCAACCGCCGCCCCGCCGGGTCGAAGATGCGCGGCCGCAGCACCCCCCACCGCGCCAGCCGAAAGCGCAACGCCGTGCCCAGCACGCCGAACCCGTAGACGACGCTGCGCCGGAAGCCGATCGACGAGGAGTCCTCCTCATACTTCGCCGGGCAGCTGATCTCGCCGACGCGGAAGCCGAGGTAGATCGCCTGCAGCAGCATCTCGTTGTCGAAGACGAAGTCGTCGGAGCCTTCGAGCAGCGGCAGCGTCTCCAGCACGCGGCGCGAGAAGGCGCGGTAGCCGGTGTGGAACTCCGAGAGCTTGCTGCC
>DATNCU010000418.1:0-3592 GCA_035607145.1 Thermoanaerobaculia bacterium | reverse complement strand
CGTCGACGACCGCTACCGCCGCGCCAGCGTCGCGGTGTCGACGGCCGAGGTCAAGCAGGTGCGGCTGGGCTACCACGCCAAGCCGGAGGGCAACGAACTGCACGTCGTTGTCGACCTCACGTCGCCGCGCGTCAAGCTGCTGCGCTCGACGCCGGTCGACAACCGACTCGAGCTGCTGCTCGCGGCGCAGTAGCGGGCGGTAAGACGGCTTCAGCCTCGTAGCCAGGCGGCAATCGCGGCCGCGGCGTCGGCGTTACCGCGCCGCCGGCCGCCGTCGACCCGCGGCACCGCGAGCACGCCCTCGATCCAGGCCCAGCTCGGCGCGGCAAGCGCCGCCGCCGGCACTTCGACGCCGGCTCCCTCCGCGGTGATCGCCGCGGCGAGCACCGGCGACTCGGGGAAGGTCGCGCGCGGCACGAAGCCGAACGGGACGCCGGTGCACCAGCACTCGGCAAGCGTGCTGTAGCCGAGCTTGCCGATCACGGCGTCGGACGCGGCAACGAGGTCCGGGTGGTAGAGGTCGGAGTGGAACGGCAGCAGCCGCGCCCACGGCAGGTTCTGCCGCTCCTTAGCGCCGCCCGGCACGACGAGCACGATGCCCTGCGGCAGCTTCGGCCCACCGCCGGCCACGAGGCCGGCGTAGTCCCACGGAATGCCGCCCATCGTCAGCAGCACGGCGCGCTGGTGCGCCTCGAGTCGCAACTCCCGCCGCACGTCGCCGCGCTCGCGTCGCGGCAGGCGCGCCACTGGCGCCACCGCCACCGCGCCCGGCCACGAGCGGCACACAGGCTCCGTCTGCACGCGCAGATCCGCGGCGGCAAACCATTGGCCCAGCTCGGCCGCGTGCGGCGCCAGGCGCGGCTCACGGTCGAGGTAGCCCTCGTAGATCCAGGCCCAGGTGAAGTTCTCGATCAACGCCGCCGGCAGCCCGGCCGCGTGTGCCACGGCGATCCCGAGCGGCGCCACGTCGCAGAGCACAGCGTCGCAGCCGAGCTCGCGCACGGTCGCGGCGAGCCTCTCGACGAGCTCCTGCGGCCAGGGCAGGAACGCATCGAGCTCGCGGACCGTCGCCGCGAGGTCCTCATCCAATGCGTCGCGTTGCGCGAGCCCGACGTCGGTGCGCACCGGGTGGTAGCCGAACGGCACCGCCAGCGAGGCGGCGAAGAACCACTCCGGCACGGTGGTGAACAGCTCGACGGCGAGCGGCATCCGCGCGCCCAGCGCCTCGATCACCGCGCAGGCGCGCGCCGCGTGCCCGAAGCCGTGCGGGGTGACGAAGTAGGCGAGCCGGCGCGTGTGCACGCGCGGATGCTAGCGGGCCGGCTGCCCTACCGCCTGCTATTGCCCGAGCAGCGCCGTCTCGGTGGTGGCGTTCTTGAGCCAGATGCTGCCGTTGGTGGTGCGCAACGTCAGCCGCGTGTTGCCGCCGTTGAGCCGGCCGATCAGCCGGCTGCGGCTGCGCCGCCCCTCCACCTGTACCGGCAGGTCGCTGCCGACGCTGCCGTTGGTGGTGCGCGCGTCGACGTAGGCGCGGAAGGCGGAGGGCAGCATCAGCTGGATGCTGCCGTTGACGGTCGACAGCTCCATCGCCGAGCGCGGGTCGGAGCGCCGCATCGCCACGCGGATGCTGCCGTTGACCGAGCTCGCCTCCACCTCGCCGCCCACCTCGATCACCACGTCGCCGTTGGTCGAGGCGGCGCGCACCGGCGCCACCAGCCCGCCGATCTGCACGTCGCCGTTGACGGTGCTGGCGGCGAGCCGCGCCTCGCGCGGCAGCGTCAGCTTGTAGGCCACCGAGCCGTCGACGCCGGCGCAGGCGATCCACCCCCTGACTCCGCCTTCGGAGCCGGGCGTCCGCGTGCTGATCGTCAGCTTGCCGCCGGTCTGCTCCACCGTCACCTTGAGGTCGCGCAGGTAGGCGCGCGCCCGTCCGTCGGTGGCGGCGCGGGCAGTCTTGACCGCCACCAGCCGCACGTCCGGCGAGTCCCAGGCGGAGACGTGCACCGGGCCGTTGAGGTTGATCACCACCACCTGGCTCCCCGCCGGCAGCTTGATCGTGCGGTCGACGGTCTCGGTAACGCTCCCCGCCCACGCCGCCGCGCCGGCGCCGAGCGACAGCGCCAGGGCGAAAGCGGTGGAGCGGAGTGCACGCATGGTGTTGGTGATACGTGAAGCGAGGAGTCAGGGTTTCAGGGCTACCGGCGCGCTCCAGCCGGCCGCTCCGCGCCCACGCCGGGCAGGGAACGCTGCGCCGCCGGTGCCGGCTCGGCCGCGGGATAGGTCAGGGCGCCGTCTGCGTCGATGTGGAGCTGCGGGTGCCGAGGATGTCGCTCGCGAGCGCCGCCGGCGAGCAGGTGAACGACCTCCCAACCCGCCGCCTCCATCGCATCGGCGAGCAGGTGCCGGTGACACTGCCGCCAGTAGGCCTCGGCGCAGAGCACCGCCGTCGGCCGCTCCGCCGCCGCGCCCTGCAGCGCGGCGAGCCCGGCCGCGAACTCCGCCGACGCCATGTGATCGGCGTAGCCGCGAAACTGGTCGTTGCGCCAGGCGGTATTGACCGAATCGGCCTGCGGCTTCCGGCGCCCGCCCAGCGCCGGCTCGTGCCGATACGCGATGCCGGCTTCGGCCAGGCCCGCCGCCAACCGCTCCGCGCCGAACTGCGGGTGCCGCCGCGAGCCGGGAAACCGCCGCACGTCCACCACCTGCGTGACACCGGCGCGGCGCAACAGCTCGACGAATTCGTCGAGCGTCCGCGTCGAGTGCCCGATGGTGAAGAGCGTCAATGCAACCAAGGATCGCGACGTTGGTCTTCGACCACGCGGAACCCACGCTTCTTCCGCAGCCGCCCCATCCGCCGCCGCAACCACCACCCCTGCGCTCGCAGCCACCACTCGCGGCCCGCGCGCCGGACCCCCCCGTGCGTCAGCGTCCCCCACACCACCGCGATCGCCGCGCAGATACCCAGGAAACCCGCCAGGTCATGCGTCCTGAGGAAGCCGATGAACGCGATCAACACCTCGATCGGCAGGAACCACTTCGCGCGCACCGGAATGATCAGCATCAACATGATCGTCGCGTCGCGGTACAACGAGGCAAAGGCGGCGATCACCATCACGAACAACATGTGCTGCCCCTGCACCAACACCAGCGACTCCGGCGGCACCTGCGTCGTCACCCGCGCCAACCAGTCCACGAGCAACGCCACCACCCCACCCACCAGCGCGCCGATCCCCAACATCCACCAAAACCCCCGCCGCCCCAACCGCGCGAACACGTCGCGCGCAAAGAAGAACAAGAAGAACAGCTCCAGCAACACCCACACGCTGGCGTCCCCCGCCCCCGCCACCGGATAAGTCACCAACTGCCACACCCACCCCATCTGCCAAACCATCGGCGTCAACCGCATCAACGCCACGATCCAAGCCGTCGCCGAGAAGAACTGCATCGAGTAGGTGACGAACACCACCCCGATCAGTGCCAAAACGTCCCGCGGATAGCCGCTAGAAAACCCGAAAGTCAACTGCGATCGCTGGTAGTCGTACGGCATCTTCTAGCGATTGTACCGACGCGCCGCGAAGCGCTCCGATCTCTT
>DATNCU010000398.1:0-5130 GCA_035607145.1 Thermoanaerobaculia bacterium | reverse complement strand
CGCAGCACGGAGCGGTCGTGCTGGCGCAGCTCCTGCCGGTGGCTGACGTTCTTGAGCAGCTCGGCGAAGCCGACGATGTCCTGCCAGAGGTGCCGCCCGGCCCCGAGGTCGGGCGGGTCGGCGACGATCCAGCTGGAGATGCGGCGGCGCAGCTCGCGCATCGCCACGCGGTCGTCGAAGCGGAGGAGCGGGTAGAGGTCGAGCTCGCGCAGTTTGTGCAGGCGGTCGTGCAGCGAGGCGAGGCGGTCGGGGAGCGCCGTATCGTCCGACCCGGGCGGGCGCAACACTTCGCGGCGCACCTCCGCATAGAGACTCCGCGTCTGCAAGGAGACCTCTAGGTCGGTCCACAGCCGCATCGGTGGCTGCAGGCCCTCGAAGTCGTGCAGCGCCGACTCGACGGAGATCAGCGTGCGCTTGAGCGTGCGCAGCCCGGCGTCGCAGCTGCTGGCGACGCGCAGGAAGTCCTCCTGATCGATGGAGGCGATGAGGTCCTGCAGCGCACCACGCAGGTCGGCGCGGGCGAGGAAGACGAGGTCGGTGACTTCCTGGCCGGCGATCTCGGTGGAGATGAGGTGCCCGATGTCGTGGAGCGAGTCGGCCGCGCGCACCTCCTGCTCGGGCACGCCGGCGCGCTCGTAGTGGGCCTGGACCGCCTCGAGCAGGTCGATCGCCTGGCGGAGCCACTGCGCGAGGCGGGGAGCGAAGAGCGCGCCGCGGGCGACGGCGAGGTCGTCCTCGGGGACCTGGAAGTGGATCCCCTGCAGCTCCTCGACCACCGCACCCAGGCGCTCGAGGATTTGGGGCGAGGCGGTCATCGCCGAGAGGCCTGCATGATCGAGGATGTTACTTGGTTGTTTTTGGTGGCCACCGTTGAGTATGTGTGCTTTTGATGGGGCAAGAGGTTTGAGGTGTGGCGAGGATGGTGACCTTCCGGCCGGCGGGTGCGGGCGGATCCGCACTAGCGGCGCGACAGAGCCTCTGTCTCACCCAAGAACGCACAACGAAGGCGGGCGCTCAGCGGATCCGGGGGCCGCCGCGGCGGGACCTCTCGGAGGCGCTTAGCGACTGTCGCGAAGTCGGTGGTGTACAGGCGCCGGAGAGTGGAGCCGCGCCCTCTTGCTCCCGACAGGCACTGTAGGCGCGGCGGCCCGCGGCGGCGGCCCCCGGATCCGCTCCGCGCCCGCCGGCCGGGTGGGCACCGCAACTCGCAGTGAGCCTCCCCACTCGCGCCCGCACGCGCACGTCCCTTGCATCGGACGGCTCTCCGCTCTGGAGGTGACGCGAGAGTGCTCAAGGGAATCGTCGACGACATCGCAACCAACGCCGGCGCTCAAGTGGTGGCGGTGGCGTTGCACGATTGGGAGACCGACACCGCCTGGAGCCTGCGCGGCGAGCGCTGGTTCCACGCCGCGAGCACCATCAAGGTGCCGATCCTGCTCGCCCTCGTCGACGCCATCGCCGCCGGCCGCTTCGAGTGGGAGTCCTGGGTCCACGTCCGCAACCGCTTCGCGAGCCGCGTCGAGGGTGCACCGTTCCGCATCCCGCGCGAGCGCGACGCCGACTCGGTGGTGCACGCCGAGGTGGGCACGCTGATGCGGGTGCGCGACCTCGCCGAGCGCATGGTCGTTGCCAGCAGCAACCTCGCCACCAACCTCCTCCTCGACCTCGTCGGCGTTCGCGAGACCCGCGAATCGATCGAACGGCTCGGTCTCATCGGCATCGACGTCGTGCGCGGCGTCGAGGACCAGCGCGCCTTCGACGCCGGCCTCAACAACCGCGTCACCGCCGACGGGCTGCTCGCGCTGCTGCGGCTGCTTCACGAGCCGCGCGCCCTCGACGCCGGCGCCGCGGGGATGGTGGTCGAGATCCTGGGACGCCAGGAGCTCACTGGAGCGCTGCAGCTCGGCCTCCCCGAGGCGGTGCGCGCGCGCGCCCGTGTCGCCCACAAGACTGGCGAGATCTCGACCGCGGCGCACGACGTCGGCCTGGTCTTCCTGCCCGAGCGCAAGCCGTTCGCCCTCGTCGTGCTCAGCGAGTGGCCGGCGGGGAGCGACAGCCGCCAAGCCGCGTTGGGCAACGTCGTCGCTGCGGTCTATCGCCACTTCGTCGAGAACCCGGGAGCCGCCGCCTGATGGAAGACCGCCGCTTCCCACTGCGCATCGTCGACGGCCGCCGTCTCGGAGAGGAGTACCGCCGCGCGCTAAAGCCCGGCGCGTTCATCGTCGACGAAGAAGGGCGCGCGCGCCGACTGCCGCGCTTCTTCTACGAGGTCGACTCCTGGCTCACCGCCACCGAGCTCGAGCTGGCGCCGAACTTCAACCTCCACGAGTTCATCCAGACCGACGTGCGCGAGGCGCCGGTGCTGCACGGCTTCCCGCGCTACGTGCCGTGCGCGCTGGTGCTGCTCGCCGGTGCGCTGTCGATCTTCCGCGACCGCGTCGGAACGCGGGTACACGTGGCAGCCAACGGCGGCTACCGCTCGCCCGCGCACGGGCGCTCGCGCGCCGCCTCCACCCACTGCTGGGGGACGGCCGCCAACGTCTACCGCGTCGGCGACGAGCTGCTCGACCGGCCGGAAGTCATCGAGAAGTACCGCCAGGTCGCGCAGCAGTCGCTGCCGCACGTCTACGTGCGGTCTTACGGCCACGGCCCCGCCTTCGCCGACGACCACCTCCACCTCGACCTCGGCTACGTGACGGTGGTGCCGCGCGACGCCGCCGGCGAGGAGGAGTGGGGACCGGGAGAGGAGTCGTCATCATGAGCGCGCTCGGACGTCAATCGCCTGCGGCGAAGGGCAAGGGGGCGCGCGACGCGCCGGCGGCGCCGCTGCAGCTCGCCGCGGTGGGGCTCGAGGCCGAGTTCGAGCTCTGGCTGGACGGCCAGCGCGTCAAGCCCGAAGACGTCTTCGAGAGCCCGCGCCAGCTGATCCGCGGCCCGCTGATGCACCGCCGCGGCACCTCGTACCACCTGCCCACCGGCGGCGTCATCTACTTCGACACTGGCGTCGTCGAGCTGGCGACGCCGGTCATCGAGCTCGCCCGCGGCTGCGCGGCGCGCGCTGGGCGGTCGCTGTGGGAGTCGTTGCTGTTCCTGCAGCGCGAGCTCGACGCCTGGCAGGCGCGCGACGGGCGCGAGGCGCGGCTGGTGGGGTTCTCGACGCACTACAACGTCTCGTTCGAGGCGGCGGGGGAGATGCGGCCGCGAGTGCTGAGCTCCGCGTCGGCGAAACGTTCCATCGGTGACTTGGCGCTGCTGCTCGCCTACTTGCTGCCGGCGCCGGTGATGCTGCTCGCCACCAACCGGCGGAGCACCGGCGTCGGCGTGCGCCCGCGCGGCGACCGCTTGGAGGTGACGGCGGACTTCACGCCCAGCTCGTCGCTGATGATCGCCGCCGCCACGGTGGTGATCGGCATCGCCCGCGAGGTGATGCGCTGGCCGTCGTTCGACCGCGCCGAGCTCGCAGCGCGCGGGCTCCCGGTGATCAAGGGCTTCCACCCCTGCCGCCACACCTCGCGCCGCGGCTGGCTGGCGCGCTTCGACTGCTACCCGCGCAACCCGTTCACCACCGGCCCCGACGAGGAAGTGTGGGAGGTCGAGGAGCCGTTCTGGCGCCGGCGCGGCGAGACGCCGCGGCCGCTGTCGCTCCGCCGCATCGCGCTGGAGATCGCGCGGCGCTTCCGCCTCGGCATTCGCCGCGTCTCCGACCCCTTCACCTTCCGTCTCATCGATGCCGTCCTCACCGGCCGCACGCCGTCGCTGCTCGACCTTCCCGACCGCCCCGCCGCCTACGAGGATGTCGGCCGCCGCGCCGCCTGGGACAACCTCTTCCCCGACCGCGTCCTCGAGCGCTCCCGTTACGAGCGCGTCCTCATCCGCGCCATCTCCGGCCGCGACCTGTGGCTCGGCGGCAGCGCCTACAAGCCGGTGGGCATGCGCGGCTGGTCGCAGGTCGTCTTCCGCCGCCAGCCCGACGGCGTCCGGCGCGTGCTGTCGATCGACCAGCTCCTCACGCACCTCGACGACTGGGAGCTCACCAGCGAGCGACAGGCGCGGAGCCAGCGGCGGTTGTAGGCAGCGCCTCTTGGCGATCACCCCGTAGGCGTCGTCCCGAGCGCCGCCAGGTAGCGCAGGCCGGTGATGCTGGGCAGGAAGACGTAAGCGCCGCCGCGCGTCGTCACCAGCCGCGAGAAGCCCGTCACGGCCTTGTTCCCCGCGCCGTTCGCGCCGCAGCCGGCCACCGTCAGCGAGCTCGACGCCGGGTCGTTGACGCCGAGGAAGACGTCCTGGCCGCTGATGTTGAACACCGCGTTGCCGGCGCACGACGGATCGGGCCCCGGCGCCGATTTCACGAAGGTGGCCAGCTGGTTCCACTGGCTGGTGAGGAACTCGAACTGGTTGGTGATGCTGGCGTTGATGAAGTAGCCGATCAGCCCGCGCTTCGCGTTGTCGGGTTGCTTCGGGTCGTACCTCGGCCCGTACGGCATGGCCCGGCGGACGATGCGGTGGTGGGTGCTGTTGGTGCCGATGATCGCCTGGTTGCGCGGGTTGTTGCGGCGGATGTGCGAGCCGATGGGGCACTTGATGCCCAGCGTGTCGTCGTCGGCGACGTTGGTGGTGTCGACGTAGGTGAAGTCGTTGAGCTGATCGTTGGGCAGCACGGGAGCGGGACCGCTGGGGACGAGCTCCAGCGGGTTGCCGTTACGCCAGCGGCCGCACACCTTGGCGGCGAGGGTCTCGGCGTCGATGCCGGCCTGCGCGGCGTACTGGACGAGGAACGCCTCGAAGCCGGCGACGTCCTGCTCGAGGATGCGGAAGGCGGCGTAGCTGCTGTTGGTCGACAGCTGCGAAGGCTGCACGCTGTAGACCCCAGGCGTGGCGTTGGTGTAGCCGAGCAGGAACTCGCCGGTGGGCACTTGCGGCTGGTCGTCGGGGGCGTTGTGCTTCGCCTTGCGTGGCGGCGCCCCCATCACCGTTGGCTGGGCGATGCTGTCGCGGTAGCCGAAGTGGACCTTGCTGTCGGGCAGCGCCCGCGCGTCGTGGGCGTAGAGCTCGTGAACGGCGCCGGTGAAGGCGGCGCGCAGCCGCGCGGTGACCGACTCCAGCACCGCCGGGTCCTCGGCCACCCACACG
>DATNCU010000353.1:0-4491 GCA_035607145.1 Thermoanaerobaculia bacterium | reverse complement strand
AAGCCCGCCGGCACCACCACGGCGCGGCCACGCCGCTCGAGCTCGTCGGCGTCGAGCAGCTCGCTTCGCCATCCCTCCCGCGGGTGGCTGAACAACGCGCCGCCGACGTTCTCGGCGCAGCCGAAGTTGGCCTTGAGCGCGCCGTCGTTGAGCCCGTACGGCGCGAAGCGAGTGCGGAAACGCTCCATCGTCGTCGGGTGGATGCGCTCGGCGGCGTTGTAGAAGGCGCGCACGCGGTCGAGGCGCACGCCCTCGAGCTCGCGGTCGGAGGCGCGCGAAGCGAGCGCGAAGCCGAAGTTGGGCGACCACGTCACGGTGGCGCCCGCGGCATGCAGGGCGCGCAACCAGAGCGCCGGCCGCTTGGCGAACTGGTGCGGCGTCATCAGCAGCAGCGGCACGCCGGCGCTCGCGCAGAGGAGCAGGTTATTGACCAGTCCCATGTCGTGGTACAGCGGTGTCCAGTTGACGCAGACGTCGTCGCCGTCGAGCGCCATCGCCTCGGCCATGCCGTCGAGCGCGGCGAGCACCGCGCGGTGGCTCCAGGCGCAGACGCGCGGCGAGCGGGTGGTGCCGGAGGTGAGCTGCAGCCCCGCGATGGCGTCGCCGGCGAGCGCGTCGAGGGCCGGCAGCTCGCCGTGATCGTGGTGATGGCCGTTGCCATTGTTCGCGCCGTTGCCCGTGCCCTTGGTGACGGGGGGCGGCGCGCCGTAGACGACGCGGGTCGCCGGGCTCGCCGCGGCCACCTTCCCCTCCTCGTGCCGCAGTGACGGATCGCAGACCGCCAGCCGCGGGCGCAGGCGCCGCAGCGTGTCGAGCAAGATGGCGAGCAGGCTCGAGTTGGCGCCCTGAATGACCGGCGGCGCCACCAGCAGCGGCACCGCGCCGAGCAGGTAGACGGCAAGGGTGAGCTCGGCACACTCCATCGTGCTCGGCAGCGCCAGCACGCAGGCGGCGCCGGCCACGACTCCCGCCTCGCGCAGTGCACGGCAGCGGTCGGCGAGGCGCTGGCGCACCTGGCCGCGCGTCCACCACGTTGGCGTGCCGTCGGCCGCCAAGGCGCCGAGGCAGGGGGCCGCAGGGTCGGAGGCGAAGCGATCCCGTAGCCGGGACTGCACGGTGCTCATGCGATGGGTCGAGGCTGCGGCGCGAAGCATAACCGCGGTGGCGGTGGCGACGCAGCCGCGTGGCGTGGAGTCGGCCGAGATTCTACGGCCGTCCGGCGCGCGGCGTCGTGACGCGACGCACTGTGCCTAGGCCGCGTACAACTCCACAACTGACACCGGAGGTAAACCGCATCATGCACCGCTACCGCTTCGTGTTGCCGCTCGCCCTCGCCCTGTGCTCCGCCTGTACCGGCGCCGTCGCCGCAAGCGCCGCCGTCTTCGCGCCCACCAAGCTCACGGACGGCGCCGACGGCGCCTGCGACGCCGACTGCTCGCTGCGCGAAGCGGTGCAGGCGGCCAACGCCCGCGCGGGTGACGACGTGGTGTTGCTGAAGCAGGGCAAGTACCTGCTCACGATCGCGGGCGCCGACGACACGGCGGCCGCGGGCGACCTCGACGTGCTCGACGACCTCACCATCCTCGGCGCCGGGGCCGACAAGACCGCAGTCGACGGCGGCGCCATCGACCGCATCATCCACGTGCAGCACGGCGTAGCGCTGACGGTGCGCGACGTGAACCTGCGCGACGGCCGCGTCGTCGGAGACGGCGGCGCGATCCTCAACCTCGGCGAGCTCACCGTCGAGCGCTGCCTGCTGGAGGGCAACCACGCCGGCGCCGGCGGCGGCACCGGCAACGGGGGCGCGATCGCCACCATCCTCACCACGGCGCCGGCGGCGCAGCTCACCGTCGTCGACAGCGCTATCGTGGGCGCCGAAGCGGAGCAGCGCGGCGGCGGCATCTACGCCGGCGGCGCCACCGAGCTGAGGAACGTCACCCTCTCCAACAACGTCGCGGGCATCTACGGCGGCGCGGTCTACGTCACTTCGGCCGCCGTCGCCGAGCTGCGCAACGTGACGATCGCGACCAACTTCGCCGGCACCAGCGGCGGCGGGCTCTTGGCCGAGCCGACGGCCTTCATCGGCACGGCGGCGAAGGTGACGAATTCGATCCTCGCCGGCAACTCGGCGCCGGCCGGGCCCGACTGTGCCGGCGACGTCGACACCGGCTACGACCTGGTGGGTAACAACGGCGGCTGCAACGGACCGTCGGCGGCGAACCACGACCTGGTGGGAACGCCGGCGTCGCCGATCGACGCGCGGCTCGGTGCGCTGACGAACGCCGGCGGTCCGACACCGGTACGGCCGCTCGACGCGGGGACCAGCGGTCCCGCGAGCCCCGCCATCGACGCCGGCGATCCGGTGACGCCGGGTACCAGCGACGACGCGTGCCCGGCCACCGACCAGCGTGGCGTCCATCGTCCGGGCGGCCCGCGGTGCGACATCGGCGCCTTCGAGCTGAGCACCGAATGCGTCCCCGGCGGGCCGTTCCTCTGCATGGTCGGCAACCGCTTCCGCGTGCTCGCCCACTGGCGCACGCCCCAGGGCGACGAGGGCGACGCCGAGGGCGTGCAGCTGACCTCCGACAGCGGCTACTTCTGGTTCTTCGGGCCCGACAACGTCGAGGTGACGGTGAAGGTGCTCGACGGCTGCGGCGTCAACAACCGCTACTGGGTGTTCTCGAGCGGCGTCACCAACGTCGAGGTCACGCTCAGAGTCGTTGACACGGCGACGGGGGCGACGAAGACCTACACCAACCCGCTCAATCAGGTCTTCCGCAGCATCCTCGACACCGACGCCTTCGCCTGCCACTGAGCGGCGGGAGCGGGCTGCGGCGACGGCGCGGCGGTCACGGCATGCCCTGGACGCAGAGCCAGGCCGTGGCCGCCGCCGCCGAGCCGCAGGCGGGGAGGAAGGCGCTCCAGGCCGCGGGATCGACGGTGGTCACGGCGCCTCGCCATTCGTCGCCGGCACCGCGCGTGAAGGTCACGAAGCCGAACTGCTCCACCGCGAAGCCGGTCGTGTCCACGCCGTCGACGACCTGTGAGAACGCGCCGGTGGGCGGCTCGGTGTCCTCGAGCACGCCGCCGTTGCCGATGACGAGCAGGCGCGGACGGCCGGAGCCGGCGGCGAACTCGAGCGACTCGAAGCGGTGCATGTGCCCGGCGAGCAGGAGGTCGAGCTTGGGTAGCAGCTCTTCGGCGGCCGGGCCGGCGAGGGCGCACTGCAGGGTGCGGTTGAGGACGCCGTAGGGCTGCGCTACGCCGGTGCCGGGCTGATTGTCGCATTGGTAGGGCGGCGTGCTGGTCGTGCCCTCGACGCCCCAGATCGGCCGGTGGCCGATGAGCCACGCCGGGTGTTCCGAATGTCCAGGCAGGCGCGCCGCGATGCTCTGCAGCTGCGCGCGATAGCGATCGATGAAGTTGGTCATCTCATCGCAGGCGTTGGCGGAATCGAGCACCGCCACGGTGAGGCCGTCGAGCGCGATCACCTGCGGCTCGACGAAGACGAGGTGCGGCAGCGCCGGGCCCTCACCGTCCTGCGAGGGGCACGAGACCTGCGCGCCGCCGCCCGCCGGCAGGTCGGAGCTGGGGCCGAGGAAGTAGAGCCAGCCCGGACCCGCGTGGCTGCACAGCTCGTGGTTGCCGCGCGTGACGATCCACGGCGCGGCCGCGAGCAGCGGCGCGGCGGGTTGGAAGAAGTCGAGCCACCACGCCTCCCAGGCGTCGGCGTCGGGGTTGCCGGTGGAATTCTGGCTGTAGTAGGGCCCCGGCACCTCGCACATCTCCGCGGGCGTGGCGCCGTCGCCTGCGTCGTAGTAATACGTCTTCACCTGCTTACCGTCGACCGTCTTCTCGAAGCTGCTCGGCGTGCCGCGGTAGTTGTAGTCGCCCATGTGGAGGACGAGGTCGGGCTTGGCGGCTGCGGCGGCTTGGGCGATGGCCGGGAACGGCCACGCCGGATTGTCGAGACCGCAGTCGGACTGCTTCGAAGGCTGGCACCCCGTATCGCCCACCACCACCACGCGGTCGACGCCGCGGTGCGCCCTCGGCAGCGCGAGCTCGCTGCCGTCGATGGTGAGGGCCGTCTCGAACGGGACCTCTGCCTCGCAGACGTCGACGGCGAAGCCGTGTGGGTTGCCGCGCTTCCTCATGGCGAGCACCTGCCGGCCGGCGAGCAGTGTCGGACACGGTTGCCCGCTGGTGACGATCACACGTGCGAAGGGCACGGCCGCGTGCGCCGGCGACTCGACGAGCAGCACGTACGCCGCGAGCGGCGGCGAGGCCGGAGCCGTCGTTGGCGGCGCCGTTGTCGCCGGCGGCGCCACGGTTGCACATCCGGCCGCGATCGTCCCTACCAGCGCCGCGAGAGCGCACCGCCGCCTCACCGTCGATGCGAGCATGTTGGAGCACATGCCCGCATCGTGACACAAGCCGACGGCTCAGCTTCGCTGTTCTGCGCTACTCCCCGATGCCCGCCGGGATCAGCTC
>DATNCU010000324.1:0-8652 GCA_035607145.1 Thermoanaerobaculia bacterium | reverse complement strand
GTTCTTCGACCCTGCCAACGTCGAGCTGATCGTCAAGGAGCTCGACGGGCGCGGCGTCAACAACCACTTCTGGACCTTCTTCGGGGCGCTCACCAACCTCGAGCACACGCTGACGATCACCGACACCACGACAGGTGCCGTGCGGGTGTACCAGAACCCGGCGGGTAAGTTCGCGAGCGCGGGGGACACCTCGGCGTTTGCGGCGGCAGCGAGCGCAGCCGCGGGCTCGTCGTCAAGCGTCGGTGCCGCCGACGCGACGGGAGCGATGACCGGGTTCGACGACGACTCGAGCGCAGCCGCTGCCGACGCCACGATCGAGAAGTTGCGAGCGGTCGCGCCGGCCGCGGTGTGCACGGCCACCGCGACCAGCCTCTGCCTCAGCAACTCCCGCGTGCGAGTCGAAGTGACCTGGCGCGACTTCGCGGGCCACACCGGCGTCGGCCACGCAGTGGCGCTCTCCGGCGACACCGGCTACTTCTGGTTCGCCTCGCCGGCCAACGTCGAAGTGGTGACCAAGGTCCTCGATGCGCGCGGCGTCAACGGCCAGTACTGGTTCTTCTATGGCGCGCTCTCGAACGTCGAGTACACCTTGACGATCACCGACGTGGCGAGCGGGCGGCAGAAGTCGTACACCAACCCGATGAACAAGTTCGGCAGCCTCGGCGACACTTCCGCGCTGCCCGCTAACTGATCGCGCGAGGTAGGCGGGGCGGCCGGCGCGGCGCATCGGGGAGCCGCCGGAGCGTTCACTCGCGAGTCGTGGTGTTCGAGGGCGGCGCGACGCGCGGATCCGAGGGCCACCGCCGCGGAACCGCCGCGCCTACAGTGCCTGTCGGGAGCAAGAGGGCGCGGCTCCACTCTCCGGCGCCGCAACGCCTGTGATGACGCAACAGTCGCAAGGCGCCTCCGAGAGGTTCCGCCGCGGCGGCCCCCGGATCCGCGCATCACGCCGCCGGTTTGCGGCTCGTCAAGGCGTTCGAAGACAGCGCGGCTGCCAACAACGCCGTTGCTCCGAGGGCGAGTGCGGCGCCGAGCAGGAACGCCGCGCGCGCCGAGACTCGCGCCCAAACCACGCCGAATAGCAGGCTGGCGAGAAACAACCCGCCCCCACTCGCCAGGTGATAAGCGCCGAGCGTCGTCCCGCGCCCGGCTCCTCCACCGAGCTCGGTCACCAGCTTGCGCTCCGCCCCCTCGGTCAGCCCGTAATACATGGCGTAGAGGACCAACAAGCCGAGCAGCGCCGCGATACTGCCCGCATAGGCGAAAGCGACGTAGACCGCCGCATACAGGCCCCATCCCACCAGCAAGGGCCGCCCCGGCCCCAGCCGATCCGCTAGTCGCCCCGAAGGCGCCGAGCACGCCCATTTCACAACGTGAAACCCGGACCACAGCAGCGTCAGTCCCATCGCGTCCAATCCCAGCTGCGAGCCGCGCAGCAGCAAAAATGCATCGCTCGCATTGCCGAGCCCAAAGAGGAAAACTGCCAACAACGGCAAGCGCAGCGCAGGCGGCACGCCGAATCTGTTCCCATCGGCTGCCGCTTGGCCGCCAGAGCCGCCTGGCGCGATCGCGGTCAAAGGCGCCCCTTGGCTGGAAGAAGCCACGACATGGGGCGCGCCGGGGGGAGGGCTCCCGCCCGCGCGCAGGCGTCCTCGCCGAGCACGGACGGGATACCCCCCGGCTGGCGGGGCCCCATGTCGGGCCTCCTCGCGACGACCAGCGACTCCGGTCTCCTTCACGCGCCACAACACCACCGCCACACCGAGCACCGCCGGCACAGTCGCTAGCGCAAACACGAGCCGCATCCGCCCAGGCGCCACGGCCAGAACCCCAGCCGCCAACAACGGCCCCACCGCCGCCCCAAGGTGATCGAGCCCGCGATGAAACGAAAACGCAAACCCTCGGTGCTCGGCCGGCGTGCTGTCGGCGATCAACGCGTCCCGCGGCGCCGTCCGCAACCCCTTCGCCAGCCGATCCCCCGACCGCAAAGCCACCACATGCCAAGGCACCCCCGCGATCGCCAACAACGGTCGCGCCGCCGCCGACAACCCATATCCCCAAACCGCGAACGGCTTCCTCTTCCCAGCCCGATCGCTGGCCCGCCCCGCCCACCCCTTGACCACCGCCAACACCCCCTCCGCCGCCGACTCCATCGCCCCCAGGGCCACAGCCCCTCCACCCAGCAATGCCAAGAACCCCGGCAGCAGCGGATACACCATCTCGCTCGCCACGTCCTGCAGAAACGAGACGAGCGACAACGCCCGCACGTTCGCCGGCAGCGAGCGCCCGCTGTAAGCCCGCCAGCCCAACGGCCGCTCCGCCTCCGCCTCCGATTCCGCCGCCGCCTCGCGCCGCTCCTCGCTCATCGCCGCCAGTGCGCCCAGCGCAGGCTGTACATCTCGCCGCCGGGGTAGTTGGCGTAGCCCTCGAGCCCGTCGAGCATCACCGCCACCGTGTCGCGGTTGAGCAGCGACACGTACGGCAGGTCGTGCTGCACGATCCTTTGCAGCTGCAGGTAGAACGGCAGCCGCGCCACCGGCCCGAAGCGCCGCCCGCCCTCCTCGATCAGCCGGTCCACCGCCGCCGAGCGGTAGCGCCCGCGGTTGGCGCCGTTGGGCGGGATCGAGCCCGAATGGAAAAGGTTTCGGTAGAGGTCGGGCTCCGCCACTCCCGTCCAGCTGAGGCTGAACATCTGAAAGCTGCCGCGCTTGACGTCGGCGTAAAAGGTGGCGAACTCGTACGGCCGCAGCTCGGCGGCGATGCCCGCGTCGGCGAGCATCGCCTGGATCGCCTGCGCCTGCAGCAGCGTGAGGTCGTTGTTGGCGATCTTGAAGGTGATCCGCAGCCGCGGCTCCGGGCCGGGGCCGTCGGGGTCGTGGTAACCCGCCTCCTCGAGCAGCCGCGCCGCCTCCGCCGGATCGTGCGGCGTGGGGACCAGCGACTCGTCGCGCGCCCAGTGCCCGGGTGGCATCAGCGTTTCCGTCGGCCGCGCCGTGCCGCGCCACACCGTGCGCGCGATCCGCTCCCGGTCGACCGCCAGCGCGACGGCGCGCCGCACGCGCAGGTCGCGCACCACCGGATCCTCCAGGTTGAAGCCGAGGTAGTAATAGGTAGCTCCCGGGCTCTGCACGACCTTGAAGCCCGGCCGGTGCGCGAACAGCGCCGCGGTGTCAGGCGGAAAGGCGTTGACCACCAGCTGCACCGAGCCCTTCGCGAGCTCGAGCGCACGTACCGTGGCGTCGGGGACCTCGCGCAGCACCACGCGCTCCATCGGCGGCTTGCCGCCGTGGTAGCCGTCCCACGCCTGAAGCTCGACGCGATCCGTCGTCCGGCGCACGAAGCGGAACGGCCCCGAGCCGATCGGGTGCGCCTCCATGTGCTCCGGCGTGGTGCCGTCGGGGATGACGCCGGTGCCGGGCGTGAGGTTGTAGAACAGCGCGCCGAACGGCTCGCGCATCACGAAGTCTGCCGTCGCGGGGTCGACGGCGACGACGCGGTCGATGGGGCCGAGCGCCGCCTTCTTCGGGCTCTTGGCGGTGCCGTCGAGAATGGTGTTGTAACTCCACGCCACGTCCTTCGAGGTCACCGGCCGGCCGTCATGGAAGCGGGCGCCGGGGCGCAGGTGGAAGCGGTAGCGGCGCCCCTCGTCGAGCACCTCCCACGAGGTGGCGAGGCCCGGGATCTGCGAGCCGTCGGGCTTCTTGTCGAGCAGCCCTTCGAGGATCAGCTCCATCACGTACTCGGAGCCCTGGTCGGTGCCGAGCCGCGGGTCGAGGCGAGTCGGCGCGCTCTCCAGGCCGACGATCAGCTCGTTGCCGCGCGGCGGGGCCGGCTGGCGCTCGTGGCCGCAGGCGAGACAGAGCAGCGGCAGAACGAGAGCGGCAAGGAGCGGCCAGCGCATCCGCGGCCGAGCATACCGGCGGATTACCGGTGGACGGCGCCGCCTACTCGGGGACGGCGACCGCGGCCGCCGGTACCACCGGCGCGTAGGCCGGTCGCGTCATCCGTCGCAGCCACGGCCAGGCGACGAGCACGAGCCCCAACGCCACGCCGCCGATGACGAGGAAGTGGAGGCGGAACCCCAGCGCCGCTGCGCTCGCCCCGGCGATGGGATTGGAGATGGTGAAGCTCAGCGTGTGGGCGCAGGCCATCAGCGTGTAGTCGGTCGCCGGCTGCGCGGGCGAGACCTGATCCATGAACCAGGACGAGATCGCCACGTTGAACAGGCTCGCGAGCCCGTAGGCGACCATGGTCACCGCGATCGGCGCCCACAGCGGCTGCCCGCGGTTCGCCGCCAGCCAGGCAAAGCCGAACATCGGCAGTGCCTGCAGCACGGCAGCCAGCACGACCGCGTGGATGCGCGGCAGCCGTGAGATCACTGCGCCGCCGAGCGCCGCACCCGCGAAAGCGCCGAGCAGACCGAAGATGCCCGAGACCAGCCCCACCTGCGCCTGCGTGAGGCCGTTGTCGTACAGGAAAGGGCCCACGAGAGCGATGCCGACGTTCTGCGGCAGGTCTAGCAGCAGCAGCAGCGGGATCACGTAGCGGATCGCCGGCCCGCGCAGGAAGGCGAGCACGCTCGCGCGCTCGGCCCCCGCGGCAGCCGCCTCGCCCGCCGGCACCGCCGGCAGCGCGCGCCCCGCTGCCAGACCGGCGGTGACGAGGAGGATCAGGATCGCCATCGCCGGCCCCCAGCCGATCTTCGGCTCGACGGCGAGGAAGAGGCCACCGGCGAGGATGCTCCCCGCATAGAAGCCGCCCCACTGCGCTGCGTTGCCGAGCGGCCGCTCTTCGGGAGTGAGCAGCCGCACCATCGCGCTGTCGGTGACGGTGTCGAGCACGGCGACGATCAGGTAGGCGATGCCGACGACGATGAGGAAGGGCGCCACCCCACGCGCGGGAGGCAGCACCGCGAGCGCCAGGAAGCAGGCGGCGAGGGCGATCTGCAGGCCGGTCATCCACTCGCGGAGGCGGCCGCGCGCCGCCAGCCGGTCGCTCCACGGACCCCACACCCACTTGAACGCCACGGGCAGCAGCAGCAGCATGGAGAGGCCCAACGCCTGCAGCGGCACCCCCTGCTTGCGCAGCAGCACCTGCATGGAGAACCCGGCGAAGCCGGGCCCGATGCCCTGGCTCGCGTAGAGCACGGTGAGCAACCCCACCTTGCGCAGGTCCGGGCGCTGCTGGATCACGGTGCGCGCATGTTAGTGCAAGTGGTGCAGATGCGCCTGTTATCATCGTCGCCGCGGCCGTTCGGCCGCGATCTCACCCACCTCCCCGCGAAGGACCACGATGCGCCGCTCGACCTCGCTCGCCCTCCTGCTCCTCGCTCCGCTCACCCTCCTCGTCGCCGCGCCGCTTCTCGCCAAAGACCAGCCGAAGACGGTCATCCTCGGCTTCGACGGCGCCGACGCCAAGCTCACCGAGCGGTGGATGAACGAGGGCAAGCTCCCCAACCTCGCCAAGCTCCGCGCCGAGGGCACCTTCTCGCCGTTGCGCTCGACCATCCCTTCGCAGACGCCGGTCTCCTGGTCGACCTTCGCCACCGGCCTCAACCCCGGGCGCCACGGCATCTTCGACTTCCTCACCCGCGACGTCAGCAACTACAAGCCGAAGCTGCTGCTGGTGCTCGAGTCCGAGCAGCCCTTCCTGTGGGGCAAGCGCACGCCGCCCGTGGTGGGGCTCGCGCTCGGCCTGGTGCTCTTCCTCATCCTCTTCGGCGTCCTCAAGCTCATCCGCGTCCGCCCGCGCTGGGCGGTGGCGACGGGCGTCGTGGTGGGCGCGGCGCTCGGCGTCGGCGCCGGCGTGGCCGCCGCCAAGTGGCTGCCCGAGAACCGGCCGGTGGCGCGCAACCCGCGTCAGGGACAGACCTTCTGGGAGCTGCTCGGCCAGCACGGCGAGCGCGTCCGTGTCATGCGCCTGCCGCAGAACTTCCCGCCCAAGGAGTTCGAGCACGGCGACCTCTGGTCGGGGCTCGGCACGCCCGACCTCTCGTTCCGCATCGGCAAGCCCTTCTACTTCACCTCCGAGCTGTTCTTCCAGCCACGCAGCGGCAACGACATCTCGGCCGAGGTGGTGGAGCTGGTCGACAACAAGGGCCGCATCGAGACCGAGATCAAGGGCCCACCGGACAAGTTCTTCCCCCACCCGGACGGCGTCCACTACGCCACGCTGCCGATGGTGCTCACCGTCGCGCCGGACCACAGCAAGCTCGACATCGAGGTCGCCGGCCAGAAGATCACCTTGAAGCCCAACGAGTGGAGCGACTGGGTGCGCTTCCCGTTCTCGTTCAACCCGATCATCAAGCTCAACGGCATGGGCCGCTTCCGCGTGCTCTCGCTCGAGCCCGAGGTGCGGCTCTACCTCTCGCCCATCCAGTTCGACCCCACGGCGCTGCCGCCGCTGGTCAACATCACGGCGCCGCGCAAGTTCGTGCACCACCTGACCGACGATTTCGGCCGCTTCAAGACCATCGGCTGGGCGGTCGACACCTGGTCGCTCAAGGGCGGCACCATCGACGAGAAGGTCTTCCTCGAGGACGTCGACTTCACCCGCAACAAGGAAGAGCAGATCCTGTACGGCATGCTCGCCGAGGCCGAGCAGTGGGACGTGCTGGTGCAGTACTTCGAGTACACCGACCGCGTGCAGCACATGATGTGGCGGCTGTTCGACCCCCAGCACCCGATGTACGACCCGGCGCTGGCCGCCAAGTACGGCAACTCGATCCTCGAGGCCTACCAGGCGATGGACAAGATCGTCGGCGAGACGATGAAGCGCATGCCGGCGGGCACCCACCTGATGGTGGTCTCCGACCACGGCTTCCAGCCCTTCCGCTGGTCGATGAACTACAACACCTGGCTGGCGAAGAACGGCTACATGGTGTTCAACGGCCAGGAGGCCAAGCAGCAGAACCTCGAGGCGCTCTTCGACCAGGGCGACTTCTTCACCAACGTCGACTGGAGCCGCACCAAGGCCTACCAGCTCGGCCTCGGCGGCATCTACATCAATCTCGAGGGGCGCGAGGCGAAGGGCATCGTCAAGCCCGGCGCCGAGTACGACGCGCTGCTGCAGGAATTGAAGGCCAAGCTCGAGGGCTTCGTCGACGAGAAGACCGGCCTCCACCCGGTGGCCCACGTCTTCACCCGCGATGAGGCGCACAAGGTCTACGACCCGGCGCTGATCCCCGACCTCATCCCCTCCAACAGCGCGGGCTACCGCGTCGGCTGGCAGGACACCCTCGGCGGCGTCGCCAAGGAGATCGTCGAGGACAACAACGATTACTGGAGCGCCGACCACTGCTCGGTCTACCCGCCGCTGGTGGACGGCATCCTGTTCAGCACCAAGAAGCTGGTGACGGCGCCGCGGCAGCCCTACATCGCCGACGTCTTCCCGACGGTGGTGGCGAGCTACGGCATCGCGGTGCCGACGGACCTCGACGGCAAGGACCTGCTGACGCAGTAGTTGCTGGCCGCCCACGTGCGAGCCCTCTTCGTCATCGCGAGCGAAGCGAAGCGATCTCGATGCTGCGGCGTCGAGATTGCTTCGTCGCTGCGCTCCTCGCAATGACATCGCCTCGCGGGTGGCGCGCCTCGGCATTCGCGTTTGTCGTTCTCCTCTCGGCACCTCTGGCGGCCGCCGAGCCCGATCCGCGCGTCGCCGACCTTCAGCGGCTCCGCGGCGAGATCGCCAAGCTGCAGTCGCGGCTCGCCCGCGCGCAGGAGCGCTCGCAGTCGCTCGCCGGCGAGCTCGAGAAGACCTCGCTGCAGCTGCAGCTGCAGGAGCGCAAGGTCGACGAGGCGCACACGGCGCGCACGCTGGCCGAGGACCGCACGAAGACCATCGCCGCCGAAGTGGGCTCGCTCGAGACGCGGCTCGTGCGCGTGCGCACCGACCTGCGCGGCCGCCTCTCCGGCCTCTACCGCCTCGGCCGCGCCGGCTACCTGCGGCTGCTGCTGGCGCTCGCGCCGGGGCAGGAGGTGCTCCCCGCCATGCGCCAGCTGCGCTACCTGGCGCGCCGCGACGGCGAGCTGCTGGCGCGGTTTCACGACACCCGCGCGCGGCTCGCGGTGGAGCAGAGCTCGCTCGGTGCCGAGCGCGATCGGCTCGAAGGCTGGGTGCGGCAGGAAGAGCAGCGCCGCGCCGCCCTCGCTACCACCCGCGCGCGGCAGGCCGAGCTGCTGGCGCGCGCCGAGAGCGAGCGCAAGACCCTCGAGAACCGCAGCGGCGCCCTCGCCGAGCGGGCGCAGAAGCTCTCCAACCTGCTCGCCCTGCTCTACGGCCGCACGGCGAACAGTGGACCCAGCGGCGCCAGCATCGGCCGCTTCCGCGGCGTCCTCGACTGGCCCGCCGCGGGCCGCGTCACCGTGCCCTTCGGCCCACGCCTCGACCCGCGCTACGGCACGCGTGTGCCCCACCACGGCATCGACATCGCGACGCCGCGCGGCAGCGAGGTGCACGCCGTCTTCCCCGGCAAGGTGGCCTTCGCGGCGCCGTTCCAAGGCTACGGCCAGACGGTGATCGTGCAGCACGCGGGGCGCGCGTTCACGCTCTACGCCGGCCTCGCCGAGACCCGGGCGGCCGCGGAGGGCGTGGTATCTTTGGGCCAGGTCGTCGGCGTGGCAGGCGACTCGCTCTACTTCGAGATCCGCATCG
>DATNCU010000318.1:0-2502 GCA_035607145.1 Thermoanaerobaculia bacterium | reverse complement strand
CCGCGCGCCACAGCGCCGCGGACTCCTGGAAGGTCTTGGCGGCGCCCGCGAGGTCGCCGGCCACCTGCTGCGAGCGGGCGAGGTGGAAGAGCGTCTCCGCCAGCTCGGCGCTCGTGCCGTGGCGACGGCGCAGCTCCGCGGCGCGCGCCAGCAGCTCGCCGCTGCGGCCGTAGAGGCCGAGGTTGTGGTAGACGCGGCCGACGGCGTCGAGCAGGGTGGCGCGCGTCGCCGGCTGCGCCTGAAGCTCGCGGTCGATGCGGGCGGCGCCGCGGTCGAGGGCCTCGCGCACGGTGACGGTGTTGCCGCGCGCCTCGCTGGGGTCGGACTGCTCGAAGAGGTCGACGAGGAACTCGGTGACGCGCTGCGCGCGGTCGCGCTCGGCCGCGGTCCTGCGCAGCTGCAGCTGGCGGTCGACGCCGAACGCCACCACCAGCGCCACGAAGGCCGCGGCGGCGGCGAGCGGGACGGCGCGGCGGCGCAGCAGCTTGCCGAAGCGGTAGAGCCGCGAGCCGCGGCGCGCCTCGACCGGCAGGCCGTCGAGGTAGCGCTCGAGGTCGGCGGCGAGCTCGGCCATCGAGCCGTAGCGCCCCTCGGACTCCTTGCGCAGCGCCTTGAGCACGATGGCGTCGAGGTCGGCGGAGAGGCGTCGCCCGAGCGCGCGCGTCACCGTGGCGGCGCCGCTCGGCTGCGTGGAGCTCGTGCCGGTGCGCGAGGCCGCCGTCGAGGGCGGCGTCGGCTCCTGCTCGACCACCGCGCGCGCGAACGACAGCGGGTCGCGCGAGCTGACGCGGTAGGGCGACTCGCCGGTGAGCAGCTCGTAGAGCACGACGCCGAGCGAGTAGACGTCGGTGGCGACGGTGACCGGCTCGCCGCGCACCTGCTCGGGCGCCGCGTAGCGCGGGGTGAGCGGTGCATGGCCGTGGCGCGTTTGCACGGCGACCTCGCCCGCGAGCTCGGGGTCGAGCAGCTTGGCGATGCCGAAGTCGAGCAGCTTGGGCAGGCCGTCGGCGGTGACCAGGATGTTGCTGGGCTTGAGGTCCCGGTGGACGACGAGGCTGCGGTGCGCCGACTCGACCGCCGCGCAGACGCGCAGCACCAGGCGCAGCACGGCGTCGACGTCGAGCCCGGCGTCGCGGCAGTAGTCGTCGATGGGCTTGCCCTCGACGTACTCCATCGCCAGGTAGGGCTCGCCGGAAGCGGCGGTGCCGCCGTCGATGAGCCGCGCGATCGCCGGGTGGGTGAGGCGAGCGAGGATCTGCCGCTCGGCGACGAAGCGGCGGCGGACGTCCTCGCCCGCCCAGACGCCGGCGTGGAGCACCTTGATTGCGAGCCGCTGGCGGAAGGCGCCGTCGGCGCGCTCGGCGAGGAAGACGCGACCCATGCCGCCGTGGCCGATCTCCTCGAGGATGCGATAGCGGTCGATGCGAGTGGGCAACGCCGGCGGCGCCTCCGCCACCAGCGCCGCCGGCATCCCGACGGTGGGCTCGGGGTCGTGCGCGAGCAGCGCCGCGAGCTCGTCGCCGAGCTGCGGGTCCTCGGCGCGTGCGGCTGCGACCGCCGCGGCGCGTTCGTCGGCCGGCATCTCGACCGCGGCCTCGAACAGGCCCTTGAGCCGCGCCCAGCGTTCGGGGTCCACCGCCGGCGATCCTAGCCCGCGCCAATGCGCGGGCGTATCCCGAGGAGCGTAGCGACGAAGGGATCTCGCTACGCCGTTACCAAGCGCCTGTCATCGACCCGCTGCGCTGCCGGCGTCGAGCGCGTCGAGGCCTCGTATCACCCGGTAGTAGACCTCGATGACGCGCTGGTAGTCCCCGACCGCGATGCGCTCGTCGATGCCGTGGAAGCGCGCCGCGTCGGGCGGCCGGATGGTGAAGCCGGTGAAGCGGTAGACGTCGTCGGCGAGCGGCACGAACCAGCGCGAGTCGCTGGCGCCGGTGAGCAGCCAGGGCGTCACCGCGAGGTCGCCTTGCCGCCATGCTTCCTGCGTCGCGCGGGCGATCACGTTCCATCCCGGCGAGCCGACGCGCGAGGGCGCAGCTGGCTCGATGGCGAGCGGCTGCGGCGCTTCGGCGGCGTTGCCGCTCACCGTCACCGGGCGCAGCTTCACCCGTTCGTCGTCGACGATCCCCCGCACGTGCGCGATGGTGCCCGCGGTGGTGTCGCCGGGGAGGAGGCGGAAGTTGACCACCGCGCGGGCGCGGCCGGGCAGCACGTTCTCCTTGTGGCCGCCCTCGACGATGGTCAGCGCGGTGGTGGTGCGTACCATCGCCGCCGAGCTGGGCTCGCCGGTGAGCCCGTGCGTCACCACCGGCGACAGCAGCCAGAGGTTGGCGAGCGCCACCCGCTGGCCGAAGGGCAGCCGCGGCGCGAGCGTCACCAGCATGTCGCGCGGCGCGCCCTCGAGCCGTGCCGGGAACGGCTGCGCCTGCAGCCGCTCGAGCGCGCGCGCCAGGATGCCGATCGCCATCTCCTGCGGCGGCCGCGAAGAGTGGCCGGGCTCGC
>DATNCU010000301.1:0-4653 GCA_035607145.1 Thermoanaerobaculia bacterium | reverse complement strand
CGCCGCGGTTGCAAGCCCTTCTCGCCAAGACGTGGCGCGGCGGCCACGAGCTCGTCTGCCACCCAGGCGCCGGCGACGCCGAGCTCGCGTGCCGCTATCGCTGGGGCTACGACTGGGACGCCGAGCGCGCCGCGCTCTCCGATCCGGCGCTGCCGGCACTGCTCGCCGCGCACGGCATCGAGCTCACCTCGTTCGCTCGCCTCCTCACTTCCCCTGCCACACCGCCGGCCGCTTCTCCAGGAAGGCCTTGACGCCCTCGTTCATGTCGGCGGTCGAGAAGCAGAGGCAGAAGAGGTCGCGCTCGTAGACGATCCCCTCGCCGAGCGGCAGGCGCTCGCTGGCGCGTAGCGCTTCCTTGGCGACGCGCACGGTGAGCGGGCTCATGGCGGCGATCTTGTGGGCGAGCTCGAGGGTCTTGGCGCGCAGCTCCTCGTGCGGCACCACCAACTCCACCAAACCGATCTCGCGCGCCTCGGCGGCGCCGATCATGTCGCCGGTCAGGATGAGGCGCATGGCGTGGCCGATACCGACGAGGCGCGGCAGGCGCTGGGTGCCGCCGCCGCCGGGGATGAGGCCGAGCTTGATCTCGGGTTGGCCGAAGCGCGCCTTCTCGGAGGCGATGCGGATGTCGCACGACATCGCGAGCTCGCACCCTCCGCCGAGGCAGAAGCCGTTGATGCTGGCGATCACCGGCTTCCCGAAGCTCGACATCACGTCGTAGAGGCGCGGGAAGCGCATCGCCTCGCGCTGGTCCATGGGGTTGCGGCCCTCGAACTCGGCGATGTCGGCACCGGCGATGAACGCCTTGTCGCCGGCGCCGGTGATGACGACGGCGCCCACGGCGTCGTCGTGCTCGAGCTCGGCGAGGGCGGCGAGGACCTCGTCGCGCACCTGCTGCGAGAGCGCGTTGAGCTTGTCGGGGCGGTTGACGGTGAGAATGGCGACGCGGCCGTCGCGCTCGACGAGGATGGTCTCGGGCATGGGGTCTCCTAGCGATGCTGCCAGTCGGGCTTGCGCTTGCCGAGGAAGGCGGCAATGCCCTCGTGCATGTCGGTGGTGCGCATCAGGTCTTCTAGGTAGATGCGCTCGGTCTCGGTGAGCGCCGGGCCGAAGGGTTGCTCCTCGCCGGCCCGCGCCGCCCGCTTGGCGAGGCGCAGCGCGACGCCGCTCTGCGCCATGAGGGCCTTGACCAACTCGTTGCAGCTGCCGTCGAGCTCGGCAGCCGGCACGCGCCGGGTGAGCAGTCCCAGCCGCTCCGCCTCGGCGGCGTCGAAGACGCGGCCGGTGAGCATCAGCTCGAGCGCGCGCGGGCGGCCGATCCAGCGCGGCAGCAGCGCCGCCGCCACCGGCGGGTAGCAGCCGAGGGTGATCTCGGGCAGCCCGAAGCTGGCGTCTTCGCTCGCCACCACCAGGTCGCAGGCGAGCGCCAGCTCGACGCCGCCGCCGAGGCAGTGGCCGCGAACGCAGGCGAGGGTGATGGCGTCGAGGTCGCGCAGCTGCCGCACGGCGCCGTGGAACGCCGCGAGCGCCGGCCCGATGCGGTCGCCGACGTGGTCGTGCACCGCGACGCCGGCAGAGAAGGCGCGCTCGCCGGCGCCACGCACCACCAGCAGGTCGAGGCCGGGGTCGCGAGTGAGGGCGCCGAGCCCGCGCTCGAGCTGCTGCAGGGTGGCGAGGTCGAGGATGTTGAGCGGCGGCCGCGACAGGGTCAGCGTCGCCATCCGCCCTTCGCGGTGCAGCCCGATGCCGACCGCGGGGACGGTCATCGCAGCGCCGGCTCGGCCGTCTCCGCGCGTGCCGCCACTTGATCGCGGAAGCGCTCGAGCAGCGCCCGCTGGCTCGCCATGGTGACCAGGTTCTCGGGGTGCCACTGCACGCCCCACAGCCACCAGCCCGGGTCGCGGCCCGACACAGCCTCGACGATGCCGTCGGGCGCCACCGCCACCGCGTCGAGCCCCGGCGCCAGGTCCTTGATCGCCTGGTGGTGGCGCGAGTTGACGAGCGATGGCTCGCGCGACAGCAGGTCGCCCAGCTCGCTCTCCCCGGACACCGCCTCCACTGGATGGATGAGCGCGTCGCGCGGGAAGGAGAGGTCGTGCAGCACCGCGTTGGGCCACATCAGCTTCAAGTCCTGCCACAACGTGCCGCCGAGGAAGGCGTTGGTGACCTGGAGACCGCGGCAGACGGCGAAGGTGGGCGTCTTCGCCTCGCGGGCGCCGGCGAGCAGCCCGAGCTCGACGGCGTCGCGGTCGGGCATCAACGAGAGGTTGGCGTGGGGGTGCGCCTCCTCGCCGTAGTGGTGAGGCTCGAGGTCGGGGCCGCCGCAGAGCAGCAGGCCGCCGGCGTCGGCGGCGAGCGCTGGCGCGTCGCGCGGCTGCAGGCGCTGCGGCGTGACGAGGACGATGTCCTCCGCCTCGACGCCCACTAACCGCAGCGCTTCGAGATAGGGCTGCGCGCGGTCCTCGTACGAACAGGAGACGACGATGCGTTTCGATTCCGCGCTCATGCTGCCCTCTCGACTGGCCTCTCGACCAAAGCCGCCAATCCCATCCCACCCGACACACAGAGCGTAGCAACTCCGCGGCGTCCGCCGCGGGCGGCGAGGCCGTGCAAGAGCGTCACCAGGATGCGGGCGCCGGTGGCGCCGATGGGGTGGCCGAGCGCGATGGCGCCGCCGTCGGGGTTGACGCGGCGGCGCTCGAACGGGAGGTCCTTGAGGCAGGCGAGCACCTGGCTGGCGAAGGCTTCGTTGAGCTCGACCTGGTCGATGTCGCCGTAGTCGACGCCCTGACGCGCGAAGAGCCGCCTCACTGCCGGCACCGGGCCGATGCCCATGATGCGCGGGTCGACGCCCACCACTTCCCAGTCGAGCAGGTAGCCGGCGGGCGTGATGCCGAGCCGCTCGGCCGCCGCCTCCGATGCGACCACCAACGCCGCCGCGCCGTCGGTGATGCCGGAGGCGTTGCCGGCGGTGACCGTGCCGCCCTCGCGGAAGACCGGCGCCAGCTTGGCGAGCGAAGCGGCGGTGACGCCGTCGCGCGGGTGCTCGTCGCGGTCGACGATCGTCGCACCGCCTTTCCCCGGCACTTCGACGGGCACGATCTCGGAAACGAAGCGGTCGGCGCGCCGCGCCTCCTCGCAGTAGCTCTGCGTCTCCGCGGCGTAGGCGTCGGCGGCCGCGCGATCGATCCCGGCCTCCACCGCCAGCTCCTCGGCGGTCTCGCCCATGACCAGCTTCGACAGCGGGTCGTTGAAGCCGTCCTGGTACATGCCGTCGACGACCTCGGCGTGTCCCAGGCGATAGCCCCACCGCGCCCGCGGGAGCAGGTACGGTGTGTTCGACATGCTCTCGGTCCCACCGGCGAGCGCCACCTCCGCTTCGCCGAGGCGGATGGCGCGCGCCGCGCAGAGCACTGCCTGCAGTCCCGAGCCGCAGGCCTGGTTGACGGTGAACGCCGGCCGCTCCTGGGGCACGCCGCTGCGGTAGGCGATCTGCCGCGCCGTGTTCGGCCCGCCGCCGGCCTGGCGGGCGTGGCCGAACACCACCTGATCGATGGCGTCGCCCGCGAGGGCGGCGCGCGAGAGCGCCGCCTTCGCCGCGGCGGTGCCGAGGTCGGCCGCGGTGAGCGACGCCAGCGCGCCGCCGAAGCGACCGATCGGCGTGCGCACCGGCGCGGCGAGGACTAGACGGTCACCGGAGTGGCGATCAGCGGAGCGTGGGCTCAACGGCCGGAAAACTCCGGCTTGCGCTTCTCCACGTAGGCCGCGAGGCCCTCCTTGGCGTCGCCGCTCTCGAACAGCTGCTGCTGCAGCTCGCGCTCGATGGCGAGGCCGCTCTCGAAGGGCACCTCCCAGCCGCTCTGCACCGAGCGCTTGATGCGCCCCACCGCCTTCGCCGCCTTGTTGGGCGGGCAGAACTGCCGCGCGTAGGTGTGCACGTCGCCCCAGAAGTCGTCGCCGTCGAGCAACTGGTTGATGATGCCCCAGTCCAGGCACTGCTCGTAGTCGATGTTGTCGCCGGTCACCATCAGCTCGATCGAGCGGCTCTTGCCGATGATGCGCGACAGGCGCTGCGTGCCGCCGGTGCCGGGCAGCACGCCGAGCTTGACCTCCGGCAGGCCGACCTTGCCCGAGCCCTTCTTCGCCAGCCGCACGTCGGCGGCCATGGCGATCTCGAGGCCGCCGCCCACCGTGTGCCCCTGCAGCGCCGCGATCACCAGCTTCGGAGTCTGCTCGAGGCGGTTGAGGGTCTCGTTGGCGTGCAGGCAGAAGAAGTACTTGAAGACCGGGTCAGCGCCCTTGAGCATGTTGATGTCGGCGCCGGCGCAGAAGAACTTCTCGCCCTTGCCTCGCAAGACGATGACGTGCACGTCCTTGTCGAAGCGCGCACGCAGGATCGCCTCGTCGAGCTGACGCATCATCTCGTGCGTGTAGCAATTGGCCGGCGGGAAGTCGAGAGTGAAATAGGCCACACCCTCGCGCACCTCGTAGTGCACGAGAGTCTGGGTCTGCGTGGTCGGCTCGGCAGTGGTCGCGACGGTCATGCCTTCTCCTCCATCGGGCGAACGGGTTGGCTATCCAGTTTGGAAGCGGGTGAGATCGTGTGGGGCCGGCGCACCGGCGTTCTCGGCGACGTTATCTTCTCACAGCGCA
>DATNCU010000289.1:0-4580 GCA_035607145.1 Thermoanaerobaculia bacterium | reverse complement strand
TCCTGGCGATGGAAGGGCGGGCCTGGGGGCCGGACCTCGAGCTGCCGGCGCTGCTTGCCTCGCAGCTGGTGCGGCGGCTCGACTTCGCGGCGGCGCTGCAGCGGCTGCACGCCGAGGGTTGGCGCCGCTTCGTCGAGGTGGGCGCGGGCGAGGTACTCACCAAGCTGGTGGCGAAGAACCTCGGCGGCGAGGTGGAGACGGTGGCGGCGCTGCGGGCGGGCGAAGAGGTCGAGCGCGGGCTTGGCCGCGTGGCGGCGTTGCTCGGCGGCGATGACGCCGGCAGTGTGGCGCTTGCGCAAGGCGCGCGCGCGGCGGCAGCGGAAACGACGGCGCCATTGGGCCTTTCGTCCGCTGACGAGCTCGACGAGGCGGCCAGGCTGCTGCGCGAAGCGGCGGAGCGCATCGAGCGTGCGGCGCGACTGCTGCGCAGCGCCGAGACCGCGCGGCCCGAGCCTGTCGACGAGCCACGCGTCGCGGCCGTCGCGCCCGATCCTCCCGTCGAGGCCTGCCCGCGGCCGCCGATCGCCGTCGTCGCCATGGGCTGCGTGCTGCCGGGCGCCGGCGACCCCGAGGAGCTGTGGCGGCACGTGCTCGACGGCACCAGCGGCATCGTCGACCTCGCGGCGCTCGACCCTGGGCTCGGCAGCGACTTCGTAGCGCGCGGCGGTGCGGAGCCGGTCGAGATCGTCTCCGACAAGACCTACACGCTGCTCTCCGGTGCGATCCGTGACGTGCGCTACGACGCGGCACGGCTCGGCCGCTTCTACGACGAGGCGGCGTTCGGTTCGCTCACCCGCGGCCAGAAGCTGCTCGCCTCCGCCGTCGCGCAGGCGGTCGCCTCCTCGCCCGCGAGCGCCGCCCCGGCCGCGCCCGCCGCCCCGGCCGCGCCCGCGCGCACGCAGTGCATCCTCGGCGCCACGGCCGACGGCTCGGCCGAGTACGACGAGGCGCTGTTCGTCGAGAGCGTGCGCCGCCATCTCGCCGAGGTCGACGCGCCCGCCGAACGCCGCGCCGCGCTCGCCGCCCGCCTCGACTCCATCGGCATGAGCTGCGGCAGCGGCGAGTCGCTGCGCCAGCACGAGCTCTACCGCAACGTCGTCGGCCGGCTGCTCGGCGCCTCGGGACAGGAAAACCAGGTGCGCACCTACGTCGTCGACTCCGCCTGCTCGTCGTCGCTCTACTCGCTCGCGCTCGGCATCGAGGCGTTGGAAGCGGGGGAGGCGGACGTGGTGGTGGCGGGCGGCGTCTTCGCCGCCGGGCCCGCCAACAACACGCTCTTCGCGCAGTTCCGCGGCCTGACTCCGCACGCGAGCCGCCCGTTCGACGCCGCGGCCGACGGCGTCGTGTTCGGCGATGGCGCCGCGGTGGTGGTGCTGCAGCGGCTCCCAGATGCGATCGCCGCGGGCGCGCGCATCCTCGGCGTCATCCGCGCCGTCGGCCTGTCGAGCGACGGCAAGAGCCCGTCGGTGAACGTGCCGCAGGCGGCGGGGCAGGCGGTGGCCATTCGTCGCGCCTACGCTGCGAGCGGCATCCCGCTCGAGAGCGTGCAGGTGGTCGAGGCGCACGCCACGGCCACGCCGGTGGGCGACGCGGTGGAGGTGCGCTCGCTCAGCGAAGTGTTCGCCGCGCGCTCGCCGGGCACCCCGCGCATCCAGCTCGGCAGCGTCAAGGCGCTGCTCGGCCACACCGGCTGGGTCTCCGGCGTCGCCTCGCTGATCAAGCTGCTCGCCGCCATTGAGGCGCACACGGTGCCGCCGCAGTACAACTTCACGGCGCCCGACCCGGGGCTCGGCCTCGATACCTCGCCGTTCGAGATCTCGACCCGTGCGAAGGAGTGGCCGAGGAACGCAACGCCCTGGCCTCGCCGCGCCGGCATCAACGGCTTCGGTTTCGGCGGCACCAACGCGCACCTGGTGGTGGAGGAGTACGACGAGGCCTACCACCGGCGCCTGTGCCGCGGGCTCGCGGCGGCGGCCGAGGCGCCGCGCGCGGCGGAGCTGGCGGTGGTGGGCGCGGCGGGGCTGTTTCCGACGAGCGCGGAGCTGGCGGCGGAGGAGTCCGGTGCCGCGGAGCGCTTCGCGCGTACGGCGTTGCGACTGCCCGCCGGCAAGCGGCTGCTGCCCGACGTGCTCGAGCACATGGACCCCAGCCAGTACCTCACCGCGCTGGCGGCGGAGCGCATCTTCGCCGCGACCCCGGCGCTGCTCGCCGACCTGCGCGAGGAGGTGGGCGTCGTCGTCGGCGTCGAGGGGAAGACCGAGCGCGGCATCGCCGCCAACGAGCGCATCTTCCTCGACCGCCTGCGGCGGCTGGCGGGGGCGAGCGCGACGTCGGCGCGCGCTCGCGAGGAGGAAGCGGAGCTGCTGGGCGCGCTGGCTGCGCACGTGCGCTCGCGCGTGCTCGCCTCCGGCCCGTACACGCTGCCCGGGCTGATGCCGAACGTGGCGGCGAGCCGGGTGTCGAACCTCTTCGCGCTGCGTGGCCCGAACCTCGTCGTCGACATGGGGGACGAGTCGCTCTTCCAGGCGCTGGCGGCGGCGGCGAGCCTGCTCGCGCACGGCGACTGCAAGGTGGTGCTCGCCGGCGGCCTCTCCGCCGCCGGGCGCGCCGGCGACCGCGAAGGGATCGCGCTGCTGGCGCTCGCGACGCCCGAGGTGGCGCGCGCGCACGGTCTGCCGGTGCTTGCCACGCTGCGGGTGGAGGAGGGCGAGGCGACGGCGAGCGCTACGGCTGCGGCGTCGTCGGCCGACGGCGAACGGTGGCGCGCCGCTACCGGCGCCGTCGAGCTGCTCGCCGCGCTGCGCTCCGCGCGCGACGAGGGCGTGGCGGCGAGTGTCGTCCACCGCGAGAGCCGCCGCGCGGTCACCTTCGCGCCGACGGCAGATGCCGCGGTGAAGGTGGCAGCCACGGCCGAGTCGGTTGCATCGGCGCCGACCGCGGTCGTGGCGCGCTCCGAACCGGAACGCACCGCGTCGCACCCGCGGGCCAGCGAGCCGTTGTCCCAGGAGCCGTCGTCGGAGCCCGTCATGCCGGGGGCGCTGCTCCTCGCCGCCGTCTCCAATGGTCACGGCGCCGCCGCCGTTGCCGCCGCCACGAAAGAGACGACGGCCGCACCGCAACCGCCCGCGACGCATGCCTACGTGCAGGGTACTCCCATCGAGATCTACACGCCGGTCTTCGTCGCCGCGCTGCCCACCGCCGCTCCGGTCTCGCTCGCCGGCCGCAAGCTGCTGGTGCTCGCCGACGACGCCGAGCTGTGGGACGCCACCGCCCCCGAGCTGGTGCTCGCCGGCGCTGCGTCGACGGTCCTCTGCCCGGCCGCGCGCGCGATCCCCGGCGCCGTCGCCATCGACCTCGACGCCGCCGATCCCGCCGCCGCCGTCACGACCGCGCTCGCCGGCGCCGACTTCGACACCATCCTCGTCCTGAAGCGTCCCGCGCGCGGCGAGGTGCCGGTGCTGCTCGCCGCGCCGCTCGCCGCTGAGACGCGCCTCCTGGACCTGCTCTTCGCCGTCTGCCAGCACGCCTACCCAGCGCTCGGCCGTGGCGAGGCCGTCGTCTACGGGCTTTGCCTCGACGCCTTCGCCGGCGGTCGCGCCGATGCCGCCACCGGCTTGCTCGGCGGCTTCTTGAAGTCGCTCGCCCGCGAGCTGCCGTCGACCACCGTGCGCAACGTCTGCTGCGCCACCGCGCTGCCGCGCGAAGCGCTGCAGCAGCTGGCGGTCGAGCTGGGGCAGCCGCGCGAGCCGGTGGAGGTCTGCTGGCGCGGCGGGCGGCGTGAGGCCTTCGCGCTGGCGCCGCTCTCCTCCCTCGCCGTCCCCGCCAGCGCACCGCCGCTCACCGCCGAGTCGGTGGTGCTCGCCACCGGCGGCGCCCGCGGCGTCACCGCGGTGCTCGCCGAGGAGCTGCTCTGCCGCTTCGGTTGCACGGTGATCGCCGTCGGCCGCACCGACGCCGGCGCGCTGCCGCCGGCACTCGCGGCGATGAGCGAGGCCGAGCTCGCGGCCTACGAGCCCACCTTCTACCGCGACGAGGTGGCGCGCGACCCGCGCCAGAAGATCGTCGACCTCAAGCGCCGCTTCGCCGGCTACCAGGGCGCGCACGAGCTGCTGCACGCGGTGCGCCGGCTCGAGTCGCTCCCGGGCCGCTTCGAGTACCACCACCTCGACCTGCTCGATGACGACGCGGTGACGCGCCTCGTCGACGCCGTCTTCGCCCGCCACGGCCGCCTCGACATGGTGGTGCACGGCGCCGGCGTCCAGGTCTCGAAGGTGCTGCCCAAGAAGTCGCTCGCCGATTTCCGGCGCATCGTCGCTACCAAGCTCGGCGGTCTGGGTGCGATCTGGCGTGCGGCGCGCGAGCGCGCCCAAGAAGAACCAAACCAAGTCACGCCCGTGCACTTCCACCTCCTCACCTCGGCGTTCAGCTACCTGGGCAACGACGGCCAGCCCGACTACGGCGCCGCCAACGAGGCGATGAACCGTCTCGCCGCCGCCATGGACGGTCGCGGCGGCGCGAGCTGGTCGTCGATGGCGTGGCTTGGCTGGGCGGGGATCGGCATGACCCGCGGCAGCGAGTTC
>DATNCU010000288.1:0-2920 GCA_035607145.1 Thermoanaerobaculia bacterium | reverse complement strand
CGAGCGCGTTGGAGACGTGCACCAGCGCCACGACGCGCGTCTTCGGCGAGAGCAGGCGCGAAAGCTCGTCCATCCGCAGCTCGCCGCGCTCGTCGACGGGCACCACCACGAGCTTCGCGCCGGTGGTCTCGCAGACCATCTGCCAGGGGACGATATTGGAGTGGTGCTCCATTTCGGTGAGCAGCACCTCGTCGCCGGCGACGAGGCGCGGCCGCGCGAAGCACCAGGCGACGAGGTTGAGCCCCTCGGTCGCGCTGCGCGTGAACACCACTTCCGACGGATCCGGCGCGCCGAGGAACCGCGCCACCCGCTCGCGCGCCGCCTCGTAGGCGCCGGTCGCGCGCTGCGACAGCGTGTGCACGCCGCGGTGCACGTTGGCGTAGCTCTCGCGGTAGAAGCGCGCCTCCGCCGCGATCACCGGCTCGGGCTTCTGCGCCGAGGCGGCGCTGTCGAGGTAGACGAGCGGCCGGCCGTTGACGCGCGTCGAGAGGATGGGGAACTGCGCGCGCACCGCCGCGACGTCGAGCGCGGCGGCGGGGGCGGTGGTGCTCATGGCGTCAGATGGCCTGGCGCACCACGTCGCCCTTCGGCAGCCGCGCCAGCAGCAGCTCCTCGAGGTCGTGACGCACGGCCGGGGCCTTGATGCGGTCGATGACATCGCGCGCGAAGGCGTAGGTGAGCAGGCTCTTCGCCGCCTCCTCGCCGATGCCGCGCGAGCGCAGGTAGAAGACCGCCTCCTCGTCGAGCTGCCCCACCGTCGAGCCGTGAGTGCACTTGACGTCGTCGGCGAAGATGCGCAGCTGCGGGTTGGTGTTGACCAGCGCCTCGTTGGAGAGCAGCAGATTGCGATTGGTCTGCTTGGCGTCGGTCTTCTGCGCCCCGGGCAGCACGTGGATGAGGCCGTTGAAGACGGCGCGCGAGCGGTCCTCGAGGATGCCCTTGTAGAGCTCGTGCGATCCGCAGTGCGGAGCGCGGTGCTCGACGTACATCTGGTGGTCGACGTGCTGGCGGCCGCGCGTCAGGTAGAGGCCGTTGAGGATGGCGTCGACTCCCTCGCCGGCGAGCACCGCGCGCACGTCCTGGCGCACCAGGCTGCCGCCGGTGACGACCGAGTACGACGTCGGGTGGGCGCCGCGCTCGCAGTAGAGCTGCTGCAGCCCCACCTGCGCGTTGGTGGCGCCCTCCTGGGCGAGGCGGTAGTGGTCGAGCACCGCGTCGGCGCCGACCACCAGCTCGGTGACGGCGACGGCGAGGGTCTCACCTTCACCGACCGTGGCGTAGCGCTCGACGAGCACGGCGTTGCTGTGCTCCTCGGCGACGACGAGAAGGCGCGGATAGGAGACGCGCGGCCCGCTGCCGCCGGTGGAGAGGAAGAGCACCTGCAGCTGCTTCTCGCAGACGACGCCGCGGCCGACGTGGAGCAGGACGCCATCCTCGAACAGCGCCGTGTTGAGGGCGGCGAACGGAGCGTCGTCGAAGGCAGCGTGGCGACCGAGCAGCTCGATGGCGGGATCGCCCTCGGCGATCGCTTCGCGCAGCGAGCGGAAGCGCACGCCGGCGGGGACTCCTTCGAGGTTCGACAGCTGCGGCGCCACCACCCCGTCGACGACCACGAGGTGCGCGGTGCCGGCGTAGATCCAGGGCTCGACGTCGCTCGCAGTCACCGGACGCGGCGTGGCGCGCACGAACGCCGTGCGCGCGAGCGGCCCGACGTTGGTGAACCGCCAGGCCTCCTGCCGCAGGCTGGGGAAGCCCAACTCGGTGAAGCGGGCGAAGGCGCGCTCGCGCAGCTCTTGCAGCGCCGCCGGCTCGCTCTCGCGCACGTCGGCGCGCGCCGCGAAATCGTCGGCGTAAGGCTGCAGCGGCGCCGCGACCGGGGTCGCTGCGGAGCTCAGCGGTGCAACGGCGGCCTCCGCGCTCACGCCCCCGCTCCCACCGGCGCCGCGACCTTGTCGGCGCGCGCCTCCTGCTCGAGCCAGCCGTAGCCCTTCTCCTCGAGCTCGAACGCGAGCTCCTTGCCGCCGCTCCTCACGATGCGGCCGTCGACGAGCACGTGCACGTAGTCGGGCACGATGTAGTTGAGCAGCCGCTGGTAGTGGGTGATCACCAGGAAGGCGCGCTCGGGCCCGCGCAGCGCGTTGACGCCGTCGGCGACGATGCGTAGCGCGTCGATGTCGAGCCCCGAGTCGGTCTCGTCGAGGATGGCGAGGGTGGGGTCGAGCACCGCCATGTGAAAGATCTCGTTGCGCTTCTTCTCGCCGCCCGAGAACCCCTCGTTGACCGGCCGCTGCAGCAGCGACTCGTCCATCTTGACCAGCTTCATCTTCTCGCGCACCAGGCGCAGGAAGTCGACGGCGTCGAGCTCGCTCTGGCCGCGGTGGCGGCGCACGGCGTTGAGCGCCGCCTTGAGGAAGTAAGTGTTGGAGACGCCGGGGATCTCCACCGGGTACTGGAAGGCGAGGAAGATCCCCTCGCGGGCGCGGTCTTCAGGCGCCATCTCCAACAGGTCCTCACCGCCGTAGAGCACGGTGCCGTCGGTGACGTCGTACTCGTCGCGGCCGGCGAGCACCTGGGCCAGCGTGCTCTTGCCCGAGCCGTTGGGGCCCATGATCGCGTGCACCTCGCCGGCGCGGACCTGCAGCGAGATGCCGCGCAGGATCTCGTTGCCCTCGACCGAGGCGTGAAGGTTCTGGATATCCAACATGACTCAGCCAACACTCCCTTCGAGCGAAACTTCCAAGAGCTTCTGCGCCTCCACCGCGAACTCCATCGGCAGCTCGCGGAAGACCTCCTTGCAGAAGCCGTTGACGATGAGCGATACGGCGGTCTCGGTGTCGAGGCCGCGGCTGTTGCAGTAGAAGATCTGCTCCTCGCCGATCTTGCTCGTCGAGGCCTCGTGCTCCATCTGCGCGGTGGGGTT
>DATNCU010000285.1:0-12619 GCA_035607145.1 Thermoanaerobaculia bacterium | reverse complement strand
AGGCCGTGGGCCGCGGCATCCTGCAAGTGCTGCGCGAGTACGAGGGCGGTGGCCGCTACCACAGCCAGGTGCAGCTCGTCTCCGGCGAGATCGGCGCCGACCTCGCGCACTACCTGCGGCAGAGCGAGCAGACGCCGTCGGCCGTGCTGGTCGGCGTGCTGACCCGGCCCGAAGGCGTCGCCGCCGCCGGCGGGCTCATCGTCGAGGCGCTGCCGAAGGCGCCGGAGAGCGTCGTCGCCGACCTCGAGCGCAACCTCGCGGGCGCGAGCGACGTCAGCCGTTTGCTCGAGCAGGGCGGCGTCGCGGCGCTCAAGGACGCCTGCCTCGCCGGCCTCGATGCGCAGCCGCTCGAGTCGCAGGCCGTGCGATACCATTGCCGCTGCAGCCGCGAGCGCCTGCTCGGGCACCTGCTGGGCCTCTCCGAAGAGCAACTCGAGGAGCTCGACATCGGCTCCGAGGTCGCCCAGGCCGAGTGCGGGTTCTGCGGCGAGGTCTACCTCTTCCAGCCTTCGGAGCTGCGGCCGCAGTAGGTCGCACCGTCATCACGGCGGCGTTCTGGCGTCATGCGGCGCCGCCACCTGCATTCCAGTAGCCGATGAGCCGCTTCTACGTCACCACGCCCATCTACTACGTCAACGATCTGCCCCACATCGGGCACATCTACACGACAGTCGTGTGCGACGCCATCGCGCGCTATCGCCGGCTGCGCGGCGACGACGTGCGGTTCCTGACCGGCACCGACGAGCACGGCCAGAAGATCGAACAGGCAGCGCGCGAAGCCGGAGTCGCCCCCATCGAGCTCGCCGACCGCGTGGTGGCGCGCTACCACGAGCTGTGGAAGCGCCTCGGCATCTCGCACGACGACTTCATCCGCACCACCGAGCCGCGCCATTACCGTGGCGTCGAGGAGCTGGTCCGCCGCATCGAGGCCAACGGCGATCTGTACGTGGCCAAACACGAAGGCTGGTACTGTCCGGCGTGCGAGACCTTCTACACCGAGAAGGAGCTCCTCCCCGGCAACCTGTGCCCCGACCACCGCACGGCGGTGGAGTGGAAGTCGGAGGACAACGTCTTCTTCCGGCTGTCGAAGTACCAGCAGCCGCTGCTCGACTGGTACGACCGCGAGAAGCCGGTGCGGCCCGCGAGCCGCGCCAACGAGGTGCGGGCGTTCGTCGCCGGCGGCCTGCGCGACCTCTCGGTGTCGCGCAGCAGCCTGCAGTGGGGCATCCCGTTCCCCGGCCACCCGGGGCACGTGGTGTACGTGTGGCTCGACGCGCTGACCAACTACATCAGCGCGTTGGGATTCGGCGCCGACGGCGACGAGGTGGCGCTGTACGAGCGATTCTGGTCTGGAGGAGACACGCGCCTCAACCTCATCGGCAAGGACATCATCCGCTTCCACGCCGTCTACTGGCCCGCCTTCCTGATGTCCGCCGGCGTGCCGCTGCCGACGCAAGTGACGGCGCACGGCTGGTGGCTGCGCGACGATCGCAAGATCTCCAAGTCGGTCGGCAACGTGGCGCGCCCCGACGAGCTGCTCGAGCGCCTCGGCCCCGATGCGCTGCGGTGGTTCCTGCTGCGCGACATGGTCTTCGGCCAAGACTCCAACTTCTCCGACGAGGCGGTGGTCGACCGCTACAACGGCGATCTCGCCAACGGCCTCGGCAACACCCTGTCGCGACTGGTCACGCTGTCGCGACGCGCCTTCGACGGCCGCACGCCGCCGACGCCGCCCGGAGAGGGCCCGCTCGCGACAATGGCCCGTGAGGTCGCGGCCGAGTACCGCGCCGCGATGGACGACTACGCCTTCCACCGCGCGCTCGAAGCGCTCTGGCGTCTCGTCGCCGAGACCAACCAATACCTGGTCACGTCAGAGCCCTGGAAGCTTCTCAAGGATGAGAGCGCCCGCGGCCGCGTCGCCGAGATCCTCGGCCAGGGACTCGAAGCCGTGCGCGTTGTGGCCGTTGGTCTGCTGGCGGTCATGCCCGAAACGGCAGCTCGCGTGCTTACCAGCCTCGGCACCACGGTGCCGACATCGCTCGACGCGATGACCTGGGGCGGTCTGCCGACCGACGCTGCCTTGCCGGAATCTGAAGCTCTCTTCCCGCGCGTCGACAAGGCAACCTACTTCGCAGACGCACAACCCCCGGCGCCCCTGCCGGCGCCGAGCTCGCGAGCGCCACCCCGAGAATCGCCCAGCCTCCGTCAAGTGACCGCCCATCCCAGGAGCCACGCATGGAACCGACCCCATCTTCCCCTCCGACAGCAGCCACCTCGGTTCCCACGCCGGCTCCACCACAGATCACCTACGATGACTTCATGAAGGTCGAGCTCCGTGTCGCCACCGTCAAGGCGGCCGAGGAGATCCCCAAGTCCAGCAAGCTAGTCAAGCTCACCGTAGACCTCGGCGACGAGCAACGCACCATCGTCGCCGGCATCCGCAAGAGCTACGCCCCCGACCAGCTCGTCGGCCGCCAAGTCGTCATCGTCGCCAACCTCCAGCCGGCGAAGCTCATGGGCGTCGAGTCTCAAGGCATGGTCCTCGCGGCCTCGCAGAACGGTGACGCAGTGCTCCTGCATCCCGAGCACGAAGTGCCCCCCGGCACGCGCGTGAAGTGAGCAGCATCGAGATCGCTTCGTCGCTGCGCTCCTCGCGATGACATGGAGCTAGCCGGGCGATGACACAGTCGGTCCTGCCCGGCGTCGTCGACTCACACTGCCACCTGCAGAGCCTCGCCGAAGACGAACGCGATGCTGCGCTTGATCGCGCGCGCGCCCGCGGCGTCGCCGGCTTCCTGGTCCCGGCCACGAAGCTCGACGAAGCCGACACCATCCTCGCCCTTTGCGAGCGCCACCCGGACGTCTGGTGCGCCCTCGGCGTCCACCCCCACGAAGCGGCGAGCTGGCGCGAAGGCGACGCCGCCCGTCTAGGCGCGCTTCTCGCTCACCCCAAAGCGGTAGCAGTCGGCGAGTGCGGCCTCGATTTTCATTACGACTTCGCACCGCGCGACCAACAAGAGCGCGTGCTCCGCGCCCAGTGGGAGCTCGCACTCGATCTCGACCTGCCCGTGGTCGTCCACAACCGCGAGAGCGAGGAAGCCATGCTCGCCCTCCTCGCCGAGCCGCGATTCGCCGCGCTGCGCGCCGACTTCCACTCCTTCAGCGGCGGCGCCGCAATGGCCCGGCAGCTCCTCACGCGCGGCAACTCCTGGCTCGGCATCTCCGGCATGGTCACCTTCAAGAAAGCCGACAACGTCCGCGAGCCCCTCGCCTTCACGCCGCCCGATCGCCTCCTCATCGAAACCGACACGCCGTACCTAGCGCCAGTGCCGCACCGCGGCAAGCCAAACCAGCCGGCATTCGTCGTCGATGTCGCGTTTCGCCTGGCCCAGGAGCTCGGCTGGGAGCCCAGCCGCCTGGCCGCACAGACGACAGCGAACGTCTGCGAGCTCTTTCGAATCGCGATCGACGCGGCGATGAATCGCTAGACCGGGTTCGGCACGTCGATGAACTCGACGGCGATCCCGTAGCGTTCCGCCAAGTGGTCGCCCAAGGCGCGGACGCCGATGCGCTCCGTGGCGTAGTGCCCTGCCGCGATGTAGGCCACTCCGGATTCCCGAGCCAGGTTGGTGACCCACTCGCTGGCCTCGCCGGTGATGAAGGCGTCGAGGCCTTCGGCGATGGCCTGCAGGAACTCGCGCTGGGCGCCGCCGCTGACGATGCCGACGCGGCGCACCATGCGCTCGGCCGGGCCCAGCAACAGCGCCGGCTGCTCGTACAGGACGCCGCAGCGTGTCGCCAGCTCGCTCGCCGGGATCGCTTCGAGCAGCCGGCCCTGCCAGCCGATGGCGATCCCCTCGTACTTCGCGAAGGGCGCCAGCTCGTGCAGTCCGAGGCGCCGCGCCGCAACCGCGTTGTTGCCCACCTGCGCGTGCTTGTCCAGCGGCAGGTGATACGCGAGCAGCGCCAGGCCGTTGCGGATCAGCTCCGCGACGCGGTGGTACTGCAGCCCCACCAGCGGATACGGCGTGCCGCGCCAGAACAACCCGTGGTGCACGAGCAGCGCGTCAGCGCCGGCCGCGTGCGCGCGCTCGAACAGCTCGCGGCACGACGACACGCCGGTGACCAGCCTGCGCACCACCGCGGCACCCTCGACCTGCAGCCCGTTGGGGCCGTAGTCCGCGATCCCCTCGCTCTCGAGGTACTCGTCGAGGTACCGCACCAGCTCGGCGGTCGCGACCTCGCCAGGCCTCTCCTCGCCGTCCGCCATCGCCACCGCGCGTCGCCTCAGGCGCGGACGACGTCCGCGGGGGTCCGGGTCAGCTGCCGCAGCTGCTCGAGGCCGCTGTCGAGCTGCATCGCCACCAGGGCGGAGAGCGAGAAGAGCAGCGTCACCGCATTGATGCTGGCGTCGCGTGGCGAGATCGCCTCGATGCGGCGCTTGAAGGCGCGGTTGACCTCTTGCAGGTCGTCGTAGAGCTGCGCCAGACCGACGAGCTCGAAGTCGGGGATGCCGCCGTCCTTGGAGATGAAGTACTGCCGCAGCAGGTAGAGGCCGACGGTGCGAAAGAGGGTCTCCTCGAACTCGGCGAACGGTAGGTGGAACCGCGCCAACCCGCGCAGCTGGCCGAGGATGGGGCAGCCGCTGGATGCCATCGCGAGGCCGAGCAGCGAGCCGAGGCCGGTCTGGACGTCGCAGTCCATCTCGTAGCTGCGGTCGCCGCGCTGCACCCGCACGTGCACGCGGTCGTAGGAGAGCTGGTCGGCGAAGCGCTCGGCGATGCGGAAGACATCGGTGGCCGCCGGGCAGCGCCGGGTGTCGGCGGTGCTGTACGGGCAGTTCCCGCACTGGTGGAAGGTGAGCGCCGTCCATGACGGCAGCTCGGCGGTGGCCGGACGTTCATCCTCGCCGCCGACGACGAAGCGGTGGACCCGCCCGTCGGCGAGGGTGAACTCGTATTCGACCATCAGCGCGCTGGGCTCATTGGCGGAGAATCCAGTGTACCAGGGTCGCCAGGCGGCGGCGATGCTAGCGTCTCAAACGGTCCGGCCACAGCAGTCTACTGTCAGACGACTCCCTGCGGCCAGCCACCCGGCCCGGCGCGTCCTGGTCCGCTTAACGACGGCGGCTCAACCCGAGAGCCGGTCCTGCAGCTGGTCGAACCGTGGATCGCTGGCGATCAGGTTGGCCGTGCTCGGGAAGCCGGCGATCTCCTTCTGCACCTCGCGGATGCGCTCCTCGGTCAGGGGGTGGCTGGCGAAGAAGCGTTCCACCGATCCCGGCTGGCGCTGGCGCTCGGCGAGCAGCGTCTCGAACATCTGCACCATTCCCTGCGGGTCGTAGCCGGCTTTGAACATGTAGGCGGCCCCGAGACGGTCGGCCTCTCTCTCCGCCTCGCGCGAGAAGCGCGCCATGGCGCCCTGCGCGAGGACTGAGGCGAGGATCTGCTCGTACACCGCCGGGTTCTTTCCCAACACGGCGCCGCCGATGGCCTCGATGCCGTAGGCCTTCGACAGCTGCTCGGTGGAGTGGCGGGCGACGACGTGCGAGATCTCGTGCGCCAGCGCGCCGGTGAACGCCGCCACGTTGGGCGACTTCTCGATCAGCCCGGTGTTGACGTAGACGTGGCCGCCGGGGATGGTGAAGGCGTTGACCTCGGGGTCGGCGACGATGTGGAAGTGCCACGGCAGGTTGCCCATCTCGGTCTGGGCGACGACTCGGCGCCCCACCGACTCGACGTACTCCTGAGCGACGGAGTCGTCGACGAGGCGGAGCTTCCGCGCCAGGTCGGCGGCGAGCTGGTTGCCGAGCTGCCACTCCTCCTCGATCGAGATGAGGTTGAACTGCCCCTTGTTGACGCCCGAGGATGCGCAGCCGAGTAGCGGCGCGAGCAGCAGGGCGAGCGCGAGCGGAACGGCTCGGCGGCGAAGGTTGGCGTCCATGGTGAGTCTCCTTGTTCTCCGTGGCGAGGCGATCGCGCGGCGGCACACCGCCCGCAGCCGCTGGGGTGCAATCGGCGTTCCGGCAATTCCACGTTCCGGTGGCCTCGAGCCCGCACTGGCGCCGATCTTGGATACAATCGGCGCCCTCGCCACCGCGGCAGCCGCCGCGATCGGGTCCGAGACCCGGGGCAAATCAACGAATCAAGGAGTCGAAGACGATGATGACGAGAAGGAAGAGCACCGTCCTGCTGGGCGCCATGGCGCTCGGCTGGGGCGCGCTGGCGCTGGTGGGCTGCGGTGGTGGTGAGAAGCCGGCGTCGGACAACGCCGCGGCGGCGGCGCCTGCCGCGGGCGACAACGCCGCGTCGGCGGCCCCGGCCGCGCCCGCGGCGGCGTCGGGCCCGACCGGCACCGCGACGGTGGCGGGCTCGGTGACCTACGACGGCGCGGTGCCGAACCTCAAGCCGGTGAGCATGTCCGCCGACCCGACCTGCGCCTCCAAGCACACCGGCCCGGTGCCCAGCGACGTGCTGGTGCTGGGCGCCAACAAGGAGCTGGGCAACGTCTTCGTCTACGTCAAGGACGGCCTGCCGGCCGACGCTTCGTGGACGGCGCCCGCGACGCCGGCGACCATCGACCAGAACGGCTGCATGTACCACCCGCACGTGGTGGGCGTGATGGTCGGGCAGAAGCTCAGCTTCCTCAACTCCGACGGCCTGCTGCACAACGTGCACGCGCTGCCGCAGGTCAACCAGGAGTTCAACATCGCCATGCCGGCCGAGCGCAAGGAGGCCGAGCACCAGTTCGACCAGCCCGAGGGGATGTTCCACGTCAAGTGCGACGTGCACCCGTGGATGACCTCGTACGTGGGCGTGCTCAAGCACCCGTTCTTCTCGGTGAGCGGCGCCGACGGCAAGTTCAGCATCGGCAGCCTGCCGGCGGGGACCTACACCATCGAGGCGTGGCACGAGAAGCTCGGCACGCAGACCCAGCAGGTGACGGTGGCGGACGGCGGCACCGCCGACGTCAGCTTCAAGTTCACGCGGCCTTCCGCGTAGGCGACTGCGGGACTGGATCCGAGGCCGGGCGGCGCGGGCTGCCCGGCTTCGTTGTGTCTGGAGAGAGCTTCGCGCGGTTGCGGCTTCGCCTGCGAATCAGCGTGACGGTGCCGCCGCTTCGGCGACGGCGAGCACGCGCAGCGTCGAGGGCTCTTGCACGAAGGCGACGAGCCCGACGTCCCTGCCCCAGGCCGCATCGACCGGCACCTCGATTCGCTGCTCGGCGTTGCCGCCGCCGGCGGGCAGCGTGGCGGCGCGTACGAGCCGGCGCACGACGCGGTCGTTGTGGAGCTGCCGGCTGGCGTTCTCGCCGCGCGAGACTGGCGTTTCCAGGCCGTTCTCGTAAAGCGCTAGGAGCACCTCGGCCGCAGGTGCGCCGGCTTCCGCGCGGCGTTGCGCCCGCACGGTGACCCGCCAGCTGCCGGCGACGCGCGAGCCCGGCTGCAGCTCGACGGTGGCGCGCTCGGGTTCAGCGGCCGCCTTCGCGACCAGCTTGCGCAGCTTCGCACCGTCGGTGCCGACGCAGTCGGAAGCGCCGGCGATCACGAGCTCGGGCGTGTAGATGCGGCCGCCGCCGAACGCGCTGCCGTAGCGCCGCTGTCGCTCCGACCAATCGACCGACGAGAACGGATCGGTCCAGCCGATGTAGTTCCAATAGTCGACGTGGAAGGCGAGCGGCACCACGGCCCGCTCGCCGGCCGGCTGCGCCGCGAGCTCCGCCAGCATGCGGTCAGCCGGCGGGCAGCTCGAGCAACCCTGCGAGGTAAACAGCTCGACGAGCACCGGGCGCGCCGGGGTCCCAGACGGCGGAGCAGCGGCATCGCCGCGCGCGCAGGCGAGGAGGGCGACGAGCGGAAGCAGGGCAAGAGCGGCTCTCATGCTTCCAGTGTACGGCCGGCAGGTGCGGACGGTTCACGATCCGGCGTGGACAAGCTGGCGGTTGAATTGCGAGCCGCCTCGTCTAGTCACCCTCCCAATCGAAGAAGTAGTCGCGGTTGGAGAGCAGCTCGTCGCGTGGCGGTGCGGTAACGGAGGTCGTGGCGGCGGCGACCTCCGGGCGCTCGCCGTGGATGAGGCGTAGCTGGGCTTCGAGGGTCTCGGTCTCGTCGCGCCAGTAATCCGGGGTGCCGAAGTGGGGCCAGCCGGCGCGGAAGGCGGGGTCGTCCCAGCGGCGCGCCAGCCAGCCGGCGTAGCGCACGAGACGCAGGCCGCGCAGGGGCTCGACGAGGCGCAACGTTGTGTGGTCGAAGCTGCGGAAGGCTTCGTAGCCGCTGAGGAAGGCGTCGCGTCGCCGCAGGCTGTCGGCGTCGCGGCCTGGGACGGCGAGCCAGACGTCCTGCACCGCCGGGCCCATGGCCATGTCGTCGAAGTCGAGCAGGCGCAGCACGCCGTCGCGCAGCAGCACGTTGCCGAGGTGGAGGTCGGCGTGGACGCGCTGATGAGGCACGCCCTCGACGAGTGTGTCGAACGCCGCCGCGATGCCGCGCGCCGCCGCGACGTAGCGATCGGCGAGCGCCGGCGGCAGCGTGTGGTTTCGCTCGAGCCATTCGAGCTGGCGGTGGACGTAGCGTGCGGAGTCGAGGCGCGGCCGGTGCACCAACGGCCGGCGCGCGCAGACCTCGTGCAACCGGCCGACCAGCATGCCCAGGCGCTCTGCCAGCGGCTCGCTCAGCTCGTCGGGCGCGCGGCCGCCGCTGCGCTCCCACAATGCGTAGTGGATGCCGTCGATCTCGCGCAGCGTCGAGCCGTCGGGGAAGGCGCGCAGCGGTGGCACCGGGACCTCCGCCTCCATCAGCTCGCGCAGCAACGCGTGCTCCTCGAGGACTTGTTCGGCGCTCCAGCGGCCCGGACGGTAGAACTTCGCCACCACCCGCGAGGCTTGGTCTCTTGACCTCTGGCCGCGCGCGGCGTCGGCGAGCTCCACTTCGTAGACGCGGTTCTCGAACGAGTTCAGCGGCCAGCAGAGCCCGGTGGTGGTGATGCCCGCCGCTTCGACCGCGGCGAGCACTCGATCTGGGGTGAGCGCGACGAAGCTCGCGCTCGCGCTGCGGTCGTCTTGCACGCCGCGAGCATGCGACGCGCTTCGGCTATTGGCAAATCGCGAACGTTCGCGCACAATACGGGCGTCGATTGACGATCACAGAGCGCAATGCGCAAAGGGGGTGCGACTACGATGCGAGCGATGGCAGCAGCGCCTGCCGCAGCGAAGGCTGGCGGCGGCAAGAAGGGGAAGAAGCGGGGCGGGAAGAAGGCAGCGGCGAAGAAGCCGGCGAAGAAGGCTCGCGCCAAGAAGCCGGCCAAGAAGGCCGCGGCGAAGCGGCCGGCGAAGAAGGCGGCAGCGAAGCGTGGCAAGAAGGCCGCGGCGAAGCGCCCGGCGAAGAAGGGCGGCGGTGGCAAGGGCGGCGGCAAGAAGCCAGCGGCGAAGAAACCGGCCGCGAAGGCTGCGGCGAAACCCGCCGCGAAGCCCGCGGCGAAGCCTGCCGCGAAGAAGCCGGCGAAGCGGCGTCCGCCGGCCCCCAAGCCCGCACCGGCTCCGGCTCCGGCGGCTTCGACGACGGTTGGGAATCCGCAGGAAGCGGTCCCGAGCGACGGCGGCCTCGTCGGCAACGGCGGCTAGCTCTTCGCACCACTCGGTGGAAGCGGCGCCGCGCGGCCAACGAGTCGCGCGGCGCCGTGCCGTCTCCGGAGTCGTGCTGCGCGCGACGGCTCGGCCCGCGCGCCTCGGCGGCGACCCTCAGGTCACCGTCGTCGCCGGCGCTTCGCCGTTCATGCCGAGGTGCCGCCGCACGGCGGCCTCGAGGTCGCGCGGTGGGCAGGGCTTGGTGACCACCGCGTCACACCCCGCCTCCACCGCCTTCTCGCGCGCGCTGGAGAGCGCATGCGCGGTGAGGGCGATGATGGGGATGTGCCGCGTGCTCGCGTCCGCCTTCAGCCGCCGGCTCGCCTCCCAGCCGTCGAGGCGCGGCAGCGACAGGTCCATGAGGATGACGTCGGGGTGCAACGCGCGCGTCTTGTCGAGCGCATCCATGCCGTCCTCGGCGGTGGCGACGCGGAAGCCGCGGAAGGCGAGGTACTCGGCGCACACTTCGCGCCCTTCCGCATAGTCGTCGACGATCAACACCAGGGGAGCGTTGGTTGCGTCCATCACGTGACCCAAAAGGCCTAGCAAGAACCTCGCCTGCCCGGGCGCCTCGCACCGGCGGCGAGGAGCCGGCCAGTGGCTCGGGCACGCGCGCTCTCTTCGCGGTGTTGCCGCGCGGCGTCGAAGACCTTGCGGCCGAGGAGCTGCGCAGGCTCGGCGCCGCCGACCTCCAGCCGACCGCGGGCGGCATCTCTTTCACTGGCGACCTCGCCGTCGCCTACCGCGTGCTGCTCGAATCGCGCCTTGCGAGCCGCCTGCTGCTGCCGCTCTGGCGCGTCGAGGCGGCCACGTCGCAGGTCTTCTACAACGCGGTCTCTGCACTGCCGTGGGAGCGACAGCTGCGGCGCGGTGCCACCTTCGCCGTCGACGCACGGGCGCGCGGCGACCGCGCCGTCCACACCCACTTCGTCGCTCTACGCACCAAGGACGCGATCGTCGACCGCCTGCGCGAGCGCTGGGGCGAGCGGCCTGACGTCGACGTCGACGACCCCGCCCTGCGCATCCACGTGCTGCTCGACGGCGGTGAGGCGCAGCTGTCGATCGACCTCTCGGGCGAGCCGCTTCACCGGCGCGGCTACCGCGGTGCGGGCGGCCCGGCGCCGCTCAAGGAGAACGTCGCGGCGGCGATGCTGCTGCGCGCTGGCTGGCCGGCGATCGCCGCGGCGGGCGGCGGGTTCGTCGACCCGATGTGCGGCGCCGGCACGCTGCTCGTCGAAGCCGCGCTGCTGGCGACCGACGTGGCGCCGGGACTGCTGCGCACGGGGACGGCGGCGACCTTCGGGCTGCGCGGCTGGGTAGGCCACGACCGGCGGCTGTGGGAGTCGCTGCGCGCCGAGGCCGAGCGGCGCCGGCAGCTCGGACGCGCACGGTTGCCGCCGATGGTAGGCAGCGACCGCGACGCGGTCGCGCTCGATCGCGCACAGGCGAGCCTCGCCGCGGCCGGCATCGAAGGCGTCGAGTTGGAGCAGGCCGACGTCGGCGACGCGCGGCCGCCGCGCGGCGCGGCGACCGGGCTGGTGGCCACCAACGCTCCGTACGGCCATCGCATCGGCGGCGCCGGCGACCTGCCCGCGGCCTACCGGCGACTGGGCGAGGCGCTCAAGGCGCGCTTCGACGGCTGGCGCCTGGCGCTGCTGACCGCCGACGCCGCGCTCGCCGGCGAGGTGCGCATGCGACCCGCGCGCCGCAACGCGCTGTGGAACGGCGGCATTCGCTGTGAGTTGCTGCAGTACAGCATCGGCCGCGCCGCGATCCCAGGGCGCGAGGCGTTCGGCCCGTAAGCGCCAGCTCGTACAGCTCCACTCGCAGATTCGGCGCGCAACCCAGCAGGTGCGCGGCGCCCGGCGACTAGGGCTCGTCGGACACTCGGCCGCGCAGCGCCTTGACGCGGCTGCGCGCCCGCTTGCCCTCGACGCGGCGCTTGCGCGCGGAGCGCGACGGCCGTGTCGGGCGTCGCTCGGGGTCTTCGGCGAGCGCCTCGCGCAGCAGCTCGACGAAGCGCTCGACGGCCGCCTCGCGGTTCTGCGCCTGTGTGCGGTGGCGCTGCGAGCTCACCCGCAGCAGACCGTTCTTGCTGACGCGGCTGGCGAGCCGCTCGCGCAACCGCGCCCGCTGCGCTTCGTCGAGGCTCGGCGAGGTGGCGAGCGGGAAGACCAGCGTCACCCGCGACTCCACCTTGTTGACGTTCTGCCCGCCCGGGCCGCCGGCGCGCGAGGTCTCGAACGCCAGCTCGGCGAGCGGGATCGACACTGTGTCGTCGATGACGAGGACGGCGTCCGCCATTCTGGCAACCAGCGCTGCGAGTCTACGGTGCGCGGTGATGCGGAGACAGAGCTGACCGAGTGGTGTCATGCTGGTGGTGAGCCTTCGCCGACTCCGCGATGCTCGCCCTCAGCTACACCTCCGATCGCCATCGCCCCGAGCTTGGCCTCGAGGGGGTCCCCGACCCGACGCCCGGACCGGGCGAGGTGCTGCTGCGCGTTCACGCCACGGCGCTCAACCATGCCGACCTCCAGCAGGTGCGCGGCCTCTACCCGCCGCCGCCCGGCGAGAGCACGATCCCCGGCCTCGAGGCGGCCGGCGTCGTCGAGGCGATCGGCGAGGGCGTCGAAGGCTGGCGCGTCGGCGATCGCGCCATGGCGTTGCTCGCCGGCGGTGGTCACGCCGAGAAGGTGGCGGCGCCGGTGGGGCAACTCCTCCCCATCCCGCCTCCGCTGTCGTTCGAGGAAGCCGCCGCGATCCCCGAAGTCGGCCTCACCGCCTGGACCAACCTCGTCCACGAGGGCGGGCTGCAGCGCGGCGAGACGGTGCTCATCACCGCCGCCGCATCGGGGGTCGGCAGCTTCGCGGTGCAGCTCGCACGCGAGCTGGGCGCCCGCGTGCTCGTCGCCGGCCGTTCGGTCGAGCGGCTTCAGGCGCTCTTGCCGTTGGGCGCTGACGTGGCGCTCGAGCTCGGCGAGGAGCTGCCGGCGCGCGT
>DATNCU010000236.1:0-10357 GCA_035607145.1 Thermoanaerobaculia bacterium | reverse complement strand
ATCCACTCGAGGTTACCCACCACCGGTCGCTGATCGGCATCCGGATAGCGGGCCTCGTCGAGCCACATCAGCTCGATCGCGAGCCCTGCCTCGTTGATGCCGCCGGAAGGCGAAGCGACGCCGTACTGATTGAACGTCACGCTGCCAAAGCGCGCCGTCCACGTCGCGGCGCGGACGCCCGGACCGACGATCGCTGTCCGCACCAGCCCGCGCGGATTCACCACCAGCAGCCCGTCGCCGAGCGACCAGTCGTAGTTCTTGCCGAACAGCACCATCCCGCCGTCGCGCAGCACGAAAGTCGTGCACGCAAGCCCCGGCGCGACACCGATCAGGAGCGCGACCGCACCCGCCATCAACCGCCTGGCTGTGGTGTTCATGCAGTCAGGATACGGACCCGCCGTCGCGCGGTTGCGGGCCTTGGTGCGAATGGCGGGGATGCTGCCGCCGATGGCGTTTGGCCAGGTCGCCAGCGGCGCTGGACAGCGCGACTTCAGAGCGTAGGGCCGATTTGCGAGTAGCGGGCTCCACGGAGGGGTTCACCGCTGGCCGGCGGTGCGTGATCGCCAATAGCCAGGCTTACGTTTGCCATGAGCCACAGCTACCACTTGGAGCTCGTCACCAACCTCTCGGTAGATCACGCTGTACGGGAATCCCTGCAGAACGTACTTGCGCGTACCTCTTCCAAAGGAGGGCCAAACTGTCGGCGTCTCGCGGATGAGCCGCGTCGCGCGGTCGAGCTCGGTCAGGAAGCGCGCCGCAGCTTCAGGGCTGCGTCGAAGTACCACTCGAACGCTTCTCGAACCTCGGCCTGGGCAGCGGCGAGGTAGAAGAGCCTACGAGCGCTCATTCAGGCGAGAGAAGAGCTGCCTCCGGACCTCTTCCCACGGAATCAGCTCTGCCTGCCCGCTGTCGATCTCGGCAACCCGGCGCTGCACTTCCTCGTCCCAGGCCTGCGCGATCGCGGCCTCGTCCACCGCCGGCTCGAGACTCTCGAGAAGCGCTGCCGCCATGTCGGCGCGATCCTGCTCGCCGAGCTCGAGCGCATCGCGAAGAAGCGCATCGGCCGTCTTCGTCATGGATAGATTCTACGATCCTCCCTCCGCGGTCAGAAGAGGCCGAGCTGCTGGCCTGGGCGGCGGAACGATGCTGTCGACAGCTCGGGCCCGCCTCGCGGCATGTCGAGGCGGCGGGCGGTGGCTTCGAAGAGCTGCTCCATCTGCTCGGCGAAGACGCCTTCGGCGTGGAAGCGCTTGCCGAACTGGGCTTCGTTGAGCTTGCCGCCGTGCAGGGCGCGGATGCGGGCGAGGACCTTCTCCTTGCGCTCGGGGTAGTGCTCCGAGAGCCAGTCCTGGAAGAGGTCCTTCACGGCGTGGGGCAGGCGGACGAACATGAAGGTGGCCCAAAGGGCGCCGGCCTCCTTCGCCGCTGCGAGGATCGCCGGGACCTCGTGGTCGGTGATGCCGGGCACCACCGGCGCCACGTTGACTCCGCAGGGGATGCCCGCTTCGCGCAGCCGCGTCACCGCCGAGAGGCGCTCGCGGGGCGCCGAGGCGCGCGGCTCCATGCGGCGGGCTACCTCGGGGTCGAGCGAGGTGATCGACAGCGTCACCGAGGCGGCACCGAAGCTCGCCAGCTCGCCCAGATGGTCGACGTCGCGGGTGACGAGGTGGCTCTTGGTGACGATGTGCACCGGGTTGCGGAACTCCGCCAGCACGCCGAGGCAACGGCGGGTGATCTCGAGCTTGCGCTCGCTCGGCTGGTAGCAGTCGGTGACGCCCGACATCACCAGCAGCTGCGGCTCCCACTTGGGCGACATCAGCTCGCGGCGGAGCAGCTCGGGCGCCTGCTCCTTGACGAGGATCTTGGTCTCGAAGTCGAGGCCGGCGGAGAAGCCGAGGTACTCGTGGAAGGGGCGAGCGAAGCAGTTGTGGCTGACGACGCCGTCGGCGATGAAGTCGCCGGTGACGGTGGTGATGTCGAAGAGCTCGACGCGATTGCGAAGCGGCTCGATGGAGCGGATTTCGAGACCGGCGAGCGGCGCCACGACGCGGCCGACGATGCCGTTGGTGCGCGCGACGGCGGCGAGGTCGCCCGTGCCCATCAGACGATCGCCGGCGAGGAGGTGTGGCCGCCGCGCGCCGCCCGGCTCGCCGCCGGTCACGAACCGCCAGCCGCTCTCGGCGAGGAACCGGTGGTCGCCGCTGGCGACGAGCCGCGCGCCGTCGGCGAGCGTCAGCGCGTACGCCGGCTTGCTCGTCTCCCAGTGCGCCAGCACGCGGGTCGGCACGCAGCGCCGCTGCTCGCTATCCGGGAGCGTGCCGTAGATCTCGTCGCCGACCTGGATCGCGCGCAGCGGCCGCGTGCCGCCATCCGCCATGAGGATCGGCGTGTCGCCCGAGAGGCAGTAGACGCAGCCGTGCTCGCAGCCGCGGTAAGGGTTGACGGAAGTCTCGAAGCCGACGTCAGGGCTGTCGTTGCGGGCGATGATCGAGCGAGTGCGGTCGGCGAGTAGCTGGGTCGGGACCTTGTCGGGGCCGGGCTCCTCGCGGTCGATGGTCAGCGGCTCGAAGCGGTTGGCCGGGTTGGTGCCGGTGCCGCGGCCTCGGGGCGACTTCGGTGGTGGACCTTCGTTGGGGATGCCGCTGGCCATGGCAGCACCGTAGCGTAAACAAGGCGTAAGTGCAAGATGGCTGCGCGATCCCCGCCGCCGTGCTGGCCGGTCGGGGAACCGACTCAGTCTGGAAACGGCAGGGCGAGCTGGTTGCGGCCCTTCGCCGAGGGCGATAGAGGTGGCTGAGTCGGCGGAGCCAAGGCTTCGGCGATTCCCGACCACCTTTCGACGGCGCGCGCGATGGCCTGGTCCAGGCGCTCGCTGGTGCCGACGAGCGTCACCGAGCGGCGGGCGCGGGTGACCGCCGTGTAGAGCAGCTCGCGCGTAAGGAGTCGCGTCTCGGCGGCCGGCAGGATGAGCGCGACGGCGTCGTACTCCGAGCCCTGGGCCTTGTGCACGGTGCTCGCCCACGCCGGCTCGAGGTGGCCGCGCAAAGCGGCGAGCGGGAGCGCTCGGAAAGGTTCGTCGCGCCCGCGGAAGATCGCCATCGGGACGGGCGGTGCGCCTTCGGCCGCTACAGCCAGAATCAGGCCGTGGTCGCCGTTGAAGAGGGCCCGGCGGTAATCATTGCGCGTGACGAGGACGGGCTCGCCGGCGATGGCGAGGTCGGCGTCGGCGCTGGTGTGACGCGGCGCTGCGAGGTCGAGCGCGCGGAGCAGCGCGGCACGGAACCAGGCGTTGAGCGCGGTGACGCCGACGCCGCCCGACCAGCCGCGCGTGGGCGCGAGCAAGCGCGTCGATTCGTAATGCGCGAACAGCGCCGCGAGGTCGGCGGTCTCGACCGCGTCGATGGCGCCGTCGGCGGCGGTCCAGACGCGCGTGACGAGGCCTCGCCACGCTGGGAGGCGGTCTCGCTGGTGGGCCCACCAGCGTTCGAGGAAGCTCGCGAGAGTCGCCGGTGGCGAGAGCAGCATCTCCGCACCGCTGAAGCTGAGCGCGGTGGGATCGCCGTGAATCACCAGCGAAGGAGCGGGCCCGCGCGTTCCGTTGGCGATCGTGCTCGCCAGCGAGAGAATGGCGCTGCCCGCCGGATCGCGCGGGTCCATACGCCAGCTTCGCGTCAGCCGCGCCACGCGGCCGCCGCCGCCCGCCGCCGCCACCAGGTCGCGGAACACCGCGCCGGCGTCGACCGATGGAAGCTGGCTGGCGTCGCCGAGCAACACCAACCTCCCGCCCGCCGGCAGCGAGCGCAGCAGGCGCTCGGCGAGGCCGAGGTCGAGCATCGAGCTCTCGTCGACGATCACCAAACGCTCGGCGAGCGGGTTGCGCTCGTGGCGGCGGAAGTACTCGCCGCTCGGAGAGTAGGAGAGCAGCCGGTGGAGCGTCGAGGCCGTGAGGGGCGCGGCGAGCAGCGCGAGGTCGGCCGGCGCGGGATCGGCCACCGCCGCGAGCGCCGCCCGCAGCGAGGCTTGCAGACGGTCGGCTGCCTTACCGGTCGGTGCAGCGAGCGCCACTTCGGCGATCGGCGGGTCGGCGAGACGGGCGACGACGCGCAGGAGCGCGGCGACGATCCACGTCTTACCGGTACCCGGCCCGCCGGTGATGGCGGTGAGCCGGCCGCCGAGGGCGGCGCGCACCGCCGCTTCCTGCTCGTCGGTGAGCGGCACCGGCCGGCGAGTGGCGTCGTGGGCTGGCCGTGCGCGAAGATCGGCGAGGGCCGCATCCACCGCGGAGACGTCGGCAGCGAGCGGCGCTGCGAGCAGCTCGCGCAGCCGTGCGACGACGCGGCGCTCGAGCTGCCAGAGCCGCTGCGCGTACAGGAAGTCGCCAACGCGCAGCAACGGCCGGTAGTCGCCCTCCTCGTCCGCGCGCGCCCGGCCGAACAGTGGCTGCAACCGCGGCTCGCCAGCGGCTGCGGCAGCCAGCAGCGCCGACACCGTGCGGTGGTCGCCGTCGGTGGCGGCGAGCGAGGTCAGCAGCGCCGGCAGCGGTCCATCGGTCGCGAGCGGCACCCGCGTGCTGCCGTCCCGTTGCGCGGCGAGCACCGCGAGCGCGAGCAACAGCAGCGCACGTCCTTCGCTGGCGCTGCGTGGTGCCGCGAGCCGCGCCAGCTCCCACGCCAGATGAACGAGCTCAGGCCCGAGGTCCTGAGCCGCTGCGGCGTTCACGATGTCGCCGGGGAAAGGCACAGTGATCGCCTTGGCGCCACGATCGGCCGCGGTCGGCTGCTCGGCGATCGCGACCCCGACGCGCAACGGCTGCGAGCCTTTCATCGCACGGCGGACCTCGGTCGGGCGCTCTTTCGCTACTGCGTCGAGATCGGGCTCCGTGGTGGCCGCATCCACGCCCAGCGTGCCGTGCGGTGTCCAGCCGCCGCTCAAGGCGCCCCCCAGCTCGTGCGCGCGCGTAGCTCGTTCTCCCAGCCGCGCAGCTCCTGCCAGCTAGGCCGCGCGAAGTAGACGCCGGCGCCGCCTTCGCCCATGCCGCGGAGGAAGCAGTAGAGCAGGCCGCCGAAGCGGCACGCGTGATCCTCCTCGTCGCGCAGTTCGAGCAGGCGGAGCACGCCGAGCGCGTAGAGCTGCGCCTGCAGCGTGTAGTGCTCGCCGACGTGGGTGCGGATGGCGCTTTCGTCGAACGCCGGCAGCCGGTCGGTCTTCCAGTCGACGAAGTAGGTGCGGCCGCCATGCTCGAAGACGAGGTCGACGACGCCCTGCACGAAGCCGCGGCCGGCGCGGAACGGTGCGACGCCGTCCTCGGTGGGAAGCTCCCCGAGCCTCGGATGCCACGCCTCGGGAATGGGGAACACCAGCTCCATCTCCACCGCGCGGCGTTCGGCCTCGCAGAGGCCGACGGGAAGCACCAAGCCGTCGACGTCGAGCGGCGTGCGCAGCGCGTTCCACACCAGCCGGCTGGCAGCAGGGAGCTGGTCCATGTCGATTCCCTGCTCCGTGGCCACCGCGCTCAGCAAGCGCTTCACGTCCGCATCGGCAGTGAGCGTGGCGACGTCGGAGGCCGCACGCACGGGGGCGGGGTCGAGCACCTCGAGCAACCGGTGAAGGAAGATGCCGGTGCCGCGGCCACCGGGCAGCTCACCCGGCGCGGGCGGCAACGCCGGAGCCGCGCCCGCTTCGATCGCGAGGTCGCCACTGGGACCCGCATCCGTAGCGACCGCATCGGCTCCGTCGCTCGCACGCTCGGCAGCGGCGAGACGACGAATGCGGGTGTACGAGGTGAGCAGGCGACCGGCGTGCCGCTGGCGTAGCGGTACCAGAGAAGGCTCCACCGGCACGTCCAGCAGCGCGTGATCCGGCCGCCACGCCATCGGCCCGTGCGTCGCCGCCGCTTCCTCCGGCGCGCACTCCACCTCCGCCACCACGAACCCCGGCGTGCGTGCCGCGGTGAGCTTCGTCAACCGCTCCTCGACCAGCCGCCACGGCGAGCGCTTGTTCGCCGCGTCGGGCAGGTAGAGGCGCGCGCGCGCCCGCGTCAGCGCCACGTAGTAGAGCCGCTCGATCTCCTCCGCCTCCTCGGCCTCGATGGCGGCGGCGATCTCGCCCACTGGGTCCTTGCCGAGGTGGAGGCGGCGCTCGCCGTCGAGGTGGTAGACGCGCAGCGACTCTCCCGAGGGCGGCGAGCCGCCGAGACCGGCGACGAACACCACCGGCGCCTGCAGCCCTTTCGCTTTGTGCATGGTGAGCACCTGCACGGCATCGCGCAACGGCTCGAGCCGCTGCACGTCGCGGTCGAAGCCGGGCGGGCCGCTGGTGCCGGCGGTCCACGAGGCGAGGCGCGCCACCAGCTCCGGCAGCGGTGCCGGCGTGCGCGCGATCTCCTCCAGCAACAAGTCGAAGACGTGCTGGTAGTTGGTGAGCTCGCGCTCGCCCTGGCGGGTGGCGAGCAGCCGCCGCACCAGACCGGTGTCGCGCAGCAGGCTGCGGAACAGCTCGGCGTAGCGGCGCTCCTCGGCGAGCGCAGCCCAGTCGAGGAGGCGAGCGGCGAGCGGGTGCGTCTCCGGCAGCTCGCGGCAGGCGGCGAGTTGCGCCAGCGGCACGGCGAAGAAGGGCGTCAGCAGGGCGAGCAGTCGCGCCGAGCCGTCGGCGGGAGCCGCCACCGCCTGCAGCACGCGACGGACGTGCACCGCCTCGGGGGTGGCGAGCAGACCTTCCTGGCCGTACAACACGTGCGGCACGCCGGCGCGGCGCAGCGCCTCGGCCACCTCACGCGCGTTGGCGCCGGTGCGCGCGAGCACCATCAAATCCCGGTAGGCGAGCGGGCGCTCGTCGCCGGTAACTCCGAAGGTGACGCCGTCCTCTACCAACCGCCGTGCCTCCTCGGGGATCCACGCCGCGAAGGCGGCGCGCGCGTCGCCGATGCGGCGCGCGGGCTTGCCCTCCTGGCGCAGGCACACAACTACCACCGGGTCGAGCGGCGCTCTGGCTCCGTCGCGGGCCACTCGCGGCTCGCCGCCCGGCCGCGCCGGCTGGAACTCGGCGAGGTCGCCGCTGAAGAAGCCGCTCTCGAAGATGCGGTTGCAGGCCTCGATGAGCGCCGGCGTCGAGCGGTAGTTCTCGAGCAGCGGCACGCGCTCGCCGCCGCCTTCGAGCACCGCCCGCTTCGCCGCCAGGTAGGTGTGCACGTCGGCGTTGCGGAAGCCGTAGATGGCCTGCTTGGGGTCGGCGATCAGGAAGAGGCGGTGCGCGTCGCCGGCGTCGAGGAAGAGCGTGCGGAAGATGTCCCACTGCACCTCGTCGGTGTCCTGGAACTCGTCGATGAGCGCGACGCGCCAGCGCTCGCGCAACGCGGCGACCAGCGCGCCGTCGGCGGACGGTCCGCACAACGCTTCGCGCACGTGCAGCAGCATGTCGTCGAAGTCGTAGAGGCCGATGCTGTGCTTCTGCACCTGCAGCCACTCGGCGACGGCGTCGCGAAGGCCGCCGACGAGGGCGGCGAGCGGCGGCGCCATGCCGTCGCGCAGGGTGTCGAGCGCGGCGACGGCACGCGCGGCGGCGACGTCGGTGCGCGCGAGGTGGGAAAGGCCGCGGCGGAGCAGCGACCACAGCCGCTCCTCCTTGCCGTCGATCGTCGCCTTCTTGCGCCCCCACTCGCGGAGCTGCTCGCCCAGCGAGTCGGCTTCGTTCGCCGTCGCCAACGTGGCGATGAGCGGTCGCGGATCGCGCTCGCTGCGCCGCTGCGGCGAGCTGCCGACGGCGGCGAGCGCGCGGCCCAGCAGCTCGTCGCCGCAGGCGTCGAGGAAGGCGCACGCCGCGGCGGCGAGCGCCGCCGGGTCCCACTTCGGCGTCAGCACCCCGCGCTGGCGCACCGCTTCGGCGACCAGCTTCTCCAGCCGCGCGAGGTCGTTGCCCTGCCGCAGCCAGGCGAGCAGCTGCTCGCGCAACGCGCCGCGGGCGCCGAGCTGCTGCGCGATGACGGTGCGGAAGCCGCGCGCCACCATCTCGCGGCCGTCGATGAGCCGCTGCTCGAACAGACGCCGATGGGCGAAGGAGTGCTCGGTGAGGACGCGCTGGCAGAAGCCGTGGATGGTGGAGATGGTGGCGGCGTCGAAACGCACCGCGGCGTCGGCGAGCGCTTGCCGCGCCTCCTCGTCGAGCACCCAGCCGGCGTCCGTGGCGCCGCCGGTGCCGGCCGGCGAGGCCGCCAATCGCCGCAGCTGCGAGCGCACCCGCTCGCGCAGCTCCTCGGTGCCCTTCTCGGTGAAGGTGACGACGAGGATGCGGTCGACCTCGACGCGGTCGGTGAGCAGCAGGTCGACGACCAGGTGCTCGAGCGTGTAGGTCTTGCCGGTGCCCGCGCTCGCCTCGATCACCACGTGGCCGCGGCGCGGGATGGCGTCGAGCACGGAAGGCCGCGCGCCTCCGGACGAACCAGCCGCGCCGCTCAAACGAGCTCCGTCACACTGCCGCTGCGGCGGCTGCCGAGCGTGGTGAGGAACGGCGCGAAGCGGCGGGCGAGGATGGTGGCAAGCCGATCCGGCGGCGGCACGGGGTAGCTCAACGCGTCCGGCACCGGCCCCCAGCGCGACGAGCAGGCGACCGCCGGCGACGCCGCGCGCCGCAGCGCGTCCGCCTCGACGCGGCCAGGCTCGAGCACGGTGCGCTGCTGCGACTTGGAGTAGGTGTGGAACACCGCCTCGCAGGGCAGCAGGTAGTCATGGACGCCGCCGAGCATCTCCTCGGCGAGGCCAGCGAGGTAGCGCAGCGCCTCCTCGCGCCGCCATGCGTGCAGGGCGTAGCTCACGATCGACGGCCCGCGCGCGTCTAGCCGCAGCAGCACGACCTGCCGGCGGAGCCCCGCCTGCACGCCGCTCGCCGCCAGCAGCAGGTGGTCCCAGAATCCGCGCAGCGCAAGGCGCAGCTCGCGCACCATCGCCTCGTCGGTGTCCTCGCTGGGGCCGCCGGCGTCGGTGATCACCGAGGCGCGGCGGCCGTCGAGCAGCAGCTCGCTGCGACCCTGCACGACGGCGATCGTGGTGCCGTCGGGGGCGGGGAGCGATAGCGCCGGGAGGATGGAGTCGACGTCCTCGCGCTCGCCCGCGCTGCCGACGCGCAGGCGCTCGCCGCGGCCCTTGGCGGCGAGCGGCTCGACGAGCCGCTGCCAGCCGGCGAGCAGCTCGCGGTGGAGCTGGCGCTCGATCTCGCCCAGCGGCCCGGTGGGGGCGGCGCCGGCGAGCTCGCGGCGGCGGGCGATGGTGGCGTAGACCTCGCGCGCGTCGCTCCCTTCACGCAGCGCGCGGGCGAGCGAGTCGCCGAGCAGCGTCGTCTCGTCGCGGCGGCCGCTGGTGAGCGTCTCGTCCTCCACGGTCGCCGGGTCCTCGTCGTCGTCGCGCGTGATGCCGAGCAGCACTTCCGCTGAGCTCTGCAGTGGGCACTCGAGGAAGCGGCGGAGCATGCGGAGAGGGAGGGTCCGCGGCAGCTGCGCGATCGCCGGCGAGACGGCATCGGCGGCGGATTCGATCGACGGCGCGACGGCGATTGCCGCCGGCACGTCGGGGAGCTCCAAGAACGTGGAAACCGCTTGCCAGTCGGCGGGCGGCAGCTCGGCGCGCAGTGCCGTCAGCGGATCGGTGGTCGCCGGCGGCAGCGCCGCACGGAGCTCCTCGCCGAGCTTCCGCGCCACCGCCTCGGCCCGCGCTCCGGGCGCGACCGTGGCCGGTGCGTCTTGCTCGCCATAGGCACGGTCCCATCGCCGCGGCGGCACTTCCCGCCGCAGCGCCGCGACGCCCTCCTTGCCCACGTAGGACCGCTCGAGCACGTCGAGCAGCTCCTGCACGACGCTCGACGGCCGCAGGCTCTCGCCGGTGCGCTCGTCGCGATCGACGTAGGAGAGGACGATGCGGTCGCGCGCCGAGAGCAGGGTCTCGAGGAAGAGGTACCGGTCGCGCTCCGCCGGCGAGACATCACCGGCCCGCCGCCCCGCGGCGCGGAGGTCGAGCGCGTCGCGGCGGTTGGCGGCGGGGAACTCCCCCTCGCCGAGGCCGAGCACGAAGACGGCGCGGAACGGGATGGCGCGCATCGGCAGGTGCTTGCAGAAGGTGATGCCGCCGCTCAAGAAGCCGCCGCTCAAACGACCGCGATCGAGCTTCTCTTCGAGCAGCCCGCGCATCACCTGCAGCGACACCGGCCGCTCGAACGCGGCGCGCTGCGCGTGCTCGCCCAGCTCGAACAGCTGGCTGCGCAGCTGGTGATGCTCGATGCCCAGCTCACCCGCGTCGCTGATCACGGCGCCGAGCGCTTCGCTCAGCACGCGCGCCCACTCCGGGATGCTGCGGCTGGCGGCGCACACGTCGCT
>DATNCU010000228.1:0-6403 GCA_035607145.1 Thermoanaerobaculia bacterium | reverse complement strand
CCGTTGATCTTGGCGTTGGTGCTCTCGAGCGTCGTCTTGTCGGAGACGTCGGCGATGGTGAGCAGGTCGACCTTGTTCTTGCCGTAGCTGCCCCAGACCCACAGCCGGTCCTTGACCACCGGGCCGCCGATCTCGGCGCCGTAGTCCTGCACCTGCACGATGCGGTTGCCCTGCTTGAAGGCAGGCTGCGCCGGCGTCGGGCCGAACGCGTTGCCGAGGTCGCCGCTGTCGACGTTGCCGCTCGCCTGCCACGACTCGTCGGCCTTCAGGTAGCGGCCCGAGCCGCGCCACTCGTTGGTGCCGCGCTTGGTCACCATGTTGAGCGCCACGCCGGGGGTCGACAGCGTCGTGTCGGAGCCGCCGGTGGAGATCTGCATCTCCTCGAACGAGTCGAAGTCGTAATACGCCGGCGACGACCCGAGGGCCGCCATGTCGGTGATCACGACGCCGTCCACCGACCACACCGCCTGGTCCATCGAGGAGCCGGGGCCGACGTACTGTGACTGCTGGCCGCTGTTGTTGCCGCCGACGTTGACGCGGTCGGTCAGCACGCCAGGTGTGGTCTGCAGGATCGCCCAGGGGTCGCGGGCGGTGGGGATCTTCTCGAGCTCGGTCGACGCGATAGTGGCGCCGGTGGAGATGCGCCGCTCGTCGAGCAGCGGCGACTCCGCCGTCACCGTGATCACGTCCTCGACCGCGGCCTGCAGCGTGACCTCGATCGAGGTGTTGCGGCCGATGTTGATCGAGATGTTCGGATAGTCGATGGTCGAGAAGCCCTCGAGCTCGGCCTTGAGCGCATAGCCGCCGGGCGCGAGGTTGAGGAAGCGGAACTGGCCCTGGGCGTTGCTCACCTGGACCTGCGGAGCGCCCTGGCCGGTGAGGGTGGCGGTCACGCCCGGCAGGGGCGCGCCCTGCTGGTCCTTGACCGTGCCGTAGAGATTGCCGGTCTGCAGCTGCGCCGCGGCCGCTCCGGAGAGGAGCAGCGACAGCGCCAGAGCGACGCCGGCGATCCGTCTGGTGATTCGCATATCCATGTTCGTTCGTTTCTCCACTCGTCGTTGATGATGAAACTGAGAGTCGATGGTCGATGCGCGTCGGTACAGGTCTCGGCGGCGGCGCCCTCCTTTCGCGTTGCTGCGGGCGGGAGAGCAAGGGCGGAGCCACGAGTCGAACGGCAGTTCGAATCGGCGTCTAAGTCGTTTTTGGACAGTAGTTTGCGGAAGTCTGTAGAGCGGAATTCCGAGTACCGGCCGGGCCGGCAAACCGTTGCTTTGAATCGGCGTCGCGAGCGCTCCCCGACGTCGCACGCACGCCATCGCTGCGGCTCGGAGGTCGTCGCGCGGCAGTCAGCCCGCATCGTGCGTCGTTCGTCCCTCGGCCCGCTGCTGCGGCGCCGGGTCCAAACTTTCGAATCGCACACGAAACGCCTCGGCTCGTGGCCGTGCCCGGCGAGGCTGTCATTCGCCGGTCAGCGCGGAACGAGCGCCACCCGGCCCGCCATCCCGCGCGCTCGGCCCGTCGCGCGCCTCTCGCAAAGAGCATCCGGCACGTTGAACCGACCGCGCGAGACCGCGCGCCGGTTCGCATCGCTCCCACAACCGGCCCTGCGACCCGTCGATTCAGCCCGCCCCGCCGCCGACTCGTAGCCGCCGGTGGCCCACCACCCGCCTGGCCGCGCTATGAAGTCGTCGCCAACCGCCCTTCCGCGGCCACGCAGCTCGCATCGACGGAGGTCCGACCATGACCACGCAGGCGCCCTCTCTCGCCCACCGCTCGTCGCTGCTGGAAGGAAGGTCCGCCGCGCGCCCCCAGCTCAGCGGCCTGCGCGCCGTGCTCTACGGCGGCCTCACGGTCGGCATCCTCGACATCACCGACGCGCTGGTCTTCTTCGGTCTCTACGTGCCGGCGACGCCGATCCGCATCTTCCACTCGGTGGCGGCCGGCCTCCTCGGCCGCGAGGCGGCGCGCGCCGGCGGCATCCCGACCGCCATCCTCGGCGGCGTCCTCCACTTCACCATCGCCACCATCATCACCACCATCTACTTCCTCGTCAGCCGCAAGCTGCCGGCGCTGGTGCGGCGGCCGGTGCTCTACGGCATCCTCTACGGCATCGTCTGCTACTTCGTGATGAGCTTCGTGGTGATCCCGCTCTCCAACGCCGGCGTCCCCGGCCGCGGCCTGCACTGGCCCGAGTGGCCGGTGCTCGTCAACGGCATCGTCGGCCACGCGTTGCTCGTGGGCTTGCCGGCGGCGCTGTGGGTGAGCCGCGCCGGCGAGCCGGCCCGGTAGACTGACACCGTGACGGCCCGCAAGTTCCTCCTCCTCGCCGCCGTCGGCCCCCTGCTGGGGGTGATTCGCGACGTCGGCCTGCTCGCCGCGTACCGCACGCTGGACGCGCCAATCAAATCGAGCGCGCTGTTGTGGACCTTCATCGGCTGCTGCTGGTGGGGGATGACGCTGCCCTTTATCGTCTACTGGTCGGAGCGCGATCCGCTCGCTCCCGGCAAGCTGCGCGCGCAGATCCCGCGCCACCTGGTGCGCGCCATTGCCGCCTCCATCGCCTCTGGCCTCGCCATCTGGGCGACGCGCCGTCTCGGCGACTTCCTGGAGGGCACCAGCGGCACCCTCACCATGCGGCAGATGTGGAGCAACCTCTTCTCGAGCTGGATGCTCTTCGACCTCTTCATGTACGGCATCGCCTTGTCGATCGTGAGCGCGCTCGTCGGGCAGCGCCAGCTGCGCGCCGCCGAGGTGGACGCGGCGCGGCTCGAGACGGCGCTCGCGCAGACCGAGGTGAAGCTGCTCAAGGCCGAGCTCGACCCGCACTTCGTCTTCAACGCCCTGCACACCATCTCGGCGCTGGTGCACCGAGATCCGGCGGCGGCCGACCGCATGGTCTGCCGCCTTTCCGACTTCCTGCGGCTCTCGCTCGCCAGCACCGGCGCGCTGGAGGTCAGCCTGCAGCAGGAGCTCGCCCACCTGCGCAGCTACATGGAGGTGCAGATGGTGCGCTTCCGCGGCCGCCTGACGCTCGCCGTCGACGTGCCGCCGGAGCTGCTCTCCTGCCAGGTGCCCAACCTGCTGCTGCAGCCGCTGATCGAGAACGTCGTCAAGCACGCCGTCGCCAAGGGGCTCAAGCCGGTGCACGCCGCCGTGCACGCCCGCCGCCGCGGCGAGCGGCTGGAGATCGAGATCGCCGACGACGGGCCGGGGCTGCCCGCAGTGACGGCGGAGCCGCGCCGCGAGGGCATCGGTCTCACCAATACCCGCGCCCGCCTGCGCAAGCTCTACGGCGAGGCGCATCGCCTCGTGCTGGAGAACCGGCCCGAGGGCGGCTGGCGCGTGCTCGTCGAGCTGCCCTTCCGCGAAAGCGGCAAGGCGCCGGGCGACGACGAGCCGCTGGAGCTGCTGGAGGAGCTTCCGCATGCTGCGGGCCTTCATCGTTGACGACGAGCCCTCGGCGCGCGACCGCCTCCGCGACCTGCTGGAGAGGCAGCGCGACGTCGACGTGGTGGGCGAGAGCGCCGACGTGCCCGGCGCCCTCGAAGCGATCCGCGAGGCGCCTCCCGATGTCGTATTCCTCGACGTTCAGATGCCCGGCCTCGACGGCTTCCAGCTCATCGAGGCGGTGGGCGCCCGCGCCATGCCGGCGGTGGTCTTCGTCACCGCCCACGAGGAGCACGCGCTGCGCGCCTTCGACGTCGACGCCGTCGACTACCTGCTCAAGCCCTTCGACGAGGAGCGCTTCGGGGCCGCGCTGGGCCGCGTGCGCGAGGAGCTCGAGCTGCGGCAGCTGCGCCGCGGTGGCGGCGAGCGCAAGAAGCCGCTCGACCGCCTGCCGCTGCGCTCGGCGGGCCGGGTGAGCTTCCTGCGCGTCGACCACGTCGAGTGGGTCGACGCCGCCCACAACTACGTGCGCATCCACGGCATCGACGGCCACACCCACCTCGTGCGCGGCGCCATCAGCGACCTCGAGACCCGCCTCGACCCCGAGCGCTTCGTGCGCATCCACCGCTCCACCATCGTCAACGTCGACCGCGTGCGCGAGCTCGAGCTCACCGCCCACGGCAACTACGTGGCGATCCTCGAAGGCGGCCAGCGGCTGACGGTGTCGCGTTCCTTCCGCGATAGGCTGCCAATGCTGCTCGGCACCGCCTGACCGCGCCTCGCTGGCCCCTCACTCAACTCTCAGCGGCACAGGAGAAAGGAACTGTCATGTCCAACATCGCGGCTTACGTTTTCTTCGACGGCAACTGTGACGAGGCGATGCGTTTCTACGAGAAGGCGCTCGGCGGCAAGCTCGACGTGATGATGACCCACGCGCAGTCGCCGATGGCCGACCAGGCGCCGCCGGGCGCCGGCGACCGCATCATGCACGCGCACCTCACGCTTCCCGGCGGCGGCACGTTGATGGCTTCCGACGACATGCCCGGCCAGTACAAGGGGATGAGCGGCTTCTCGCTGTCGCTGCACTACGACACGGTCGACGAGGGCAAGCGCATCTTCGAGGCGCTCGCCGACGGCGGCCAGGTCATCCTCGCCTTCGACAAGACCTTCTGGGCCGAAGGCTTCGGCATGCTCAAGGACCGCTTCGGCACGCCGTGGATGGTGAACGTGCAGGGGGCGCAGCAGCCTGGTTGATCCAGAAGAGCTGACCGCGGGAAACGCGCGGCTCAGCCGAGCGCGGAGCTGATCCAGCAGCCGCCGAGAACGCGGGTGCCCTGGTAGAAGACGGCGGCCTGGCCGGGGGCGACACCGCGCTGCGGGGTGGCGAACTCCACGTCCACTTCGCGGCTCGCGGCGCCGCGTGGCCGGATGCGCGCCGCGACACCGGCGTGGCGTGAGCGGATGCGCACAGTCGCCTCGAGCTCGCCCGCCGGCGGTTCGCCGATCCAGTGCAGGCGCTCGCCGCGGAGGCCGCGGGCGGCGAGCGCCGCCTCGTCGCCCACCACGACCTGGTTCTCTTCGGGCAGCACGCGCAGCACGTAGAGGCGATGGCCGGCGGCGACGCCGAGACCGCGGCGCTGGCCGACGGTGTAGCGGTAGTAGGGGGAGCCCTCGCCGAGGTGCGTGCCGTCCTCGGCGACGATGGTGGCCGGGCCCGCCGCGGCACCGGCGCCGACGGTGGCGGCGAAGCGTTCGGGGCGCGCCGCCGCCTGCGCGGCGACGAAGTCCTCCACCTCGCCATCGACGAAGCAGATCTCCATGCTCTCGCCCTTGTTGGCCACCACCAGGCCGGCATCGCGGGCGATCTGCCGGACCTCGGTCTTGGTGCGCTCGCCGAGCGGGAAGCGTGAGGCGGCGAGCTGTTCGCGGGAGAGCTCGAAGAGAAAGTAGCTCTGGTCCTTCGCCTCGTCCACACCGCGGTGGAGTTCCGGCCCCTCGGGCCCTTCGACGATGCGCGCGTAGTGCCCAGTGGCCACCGTCTCGGCGCCGACGGCGCGGGCGCGCGCGAGTAGGGCGTCGAACTTGATGAAGGTGTTGCAGCGCACGCAGGGGCTCGGCGTCCTGCCGGCGAGGTAGTCGTCGACGAAGGGGTCGACGACGTCGCGCCGGAAGTCGTCGTCCATGCGCAGCGTGTAGTGCGGGATGCCGGCCTGCTGCGCCACGCGGCGCGCGTCGCCGAGGTCGAGGGCACCGCAGCAGCGGCCGCTCCCCCGCGCCCGCGTCGACTGGTCCCACAGCAGCATCGAGAGGCCGACGACGCGTTCCTCGCGCGAGAGGAGCCACGCCGCCACCGAGGAGTCGAGGCCGCCGCTCATGGCGACGGCGGTCAAGGCGCTCATGCCGCGCCGGCCGCCACGGCGACGCGTTCAGGACGGTCAGGTCGCGCCGCGAGCCCGCGCAACGCTTCGACTTCGCGCGCGAGCACGGGCAGGAAGCCCTCCACCTCGGCGAGCGTGTTGGTCATGCCGAAGCTGATGCGCAGCGAAGCGAGCGCCTCGTCGCGCGGGATGCCCATGGCGAGGAGCGTCTCGCTCGGCTCGACGACGCCCGAGTGGCAGGCGGCGCCGGTCGACACCGCGTAGCCCGCGAGATCGAGGCGGATCGCCAGGTCGTGGCCGACGAGGCCGGGGAACGCGACGTTAGTGGTGTGCGGCAGCCGCGGCGCCGACTCGCCGTGCACGACGCCGCCCATCGCCGGCAGCGCCGCCTCGAAGCGTTCGCGCAGTGCCAGCAGGTGCGCCCGCCGCGCCGGCAGCTCGCGCGCGGCGAGCTCGCAGGCGAGGCCGAATCCGACGACTGCCGGCACGTTCACCGTGCTGGCGCGCCGCCGCCGCTCCTGCGTGCCGCCGACGAGGTGGGACTCGAAGGGCGGCGCCGGCGCGCCGGCGCTCGCCGGCCGCACCCATAGCGCCGCCGCTCCCAGCGGTCCGTGGAACTTGTGCGCGCCGAGCGTCAG
>DATNCU010000213.1:0-2516 GCA_035607145.1 Thermoanaerobaculia bacterium | reverse complement strand
CATTTCACCGCGGCATTCCGGCGCGCGTTCGGCTGCACGCCCTCCGCGTTCCGGCACTCGACCCGTACGCGTGCGGTGACCGCCGCGAGCGCGCGCTGGCGAGCCTCCACCGCGCTGGCCTCCTGAGCGGGCCGGCACCGTTGCCAGTCGCCCGCCGTCGCGAGCTTGACGGCCCCCTAGCCGCGGCGATACCTTGCCCGCCGATGACCACCGACAGCGTCACCGCCGACGGCCGGCCGCGGGCCTACCTGATCTTCACCGGCAGCGGCCCCATCCTGGTGCTGTCGAGCTACCCCAAGCTCACCGACGAGCGGCTGCTCACCAAGCTGCGCTACAAGGGGATCGACAAGTTCCTCGCCTACGAGGTCTCGCTCGCGGCGGTGGAGTCGCGCTACGGCCACGCCTACCCCATCGTCACCGGCGACCTCGCCGGCAGCGAGGACATCCGCGTCCTCGACTTCAACGGCCACCAGATCATGGCCAACTTCTCGTTGGGCGAGCTGGGCGAGCCGATCAAGTACGAAGGCTGAGCGGCGGCGGCCGCGACGCGGGCAATCAACGCACCGCGATGACGGTGCGAAGGTGCGCGGTGCCGCGTTCGAGGTCGTCGAGGGCCGCGTCGACCGCGCTGGATTGAAGTGGAATCCGGCGGCTGATCGCGCGCGAGAGGTCGATGGCGCCGCGCGCGGCGAGCGCCAGCAGCTCGACGAGCTCGTCGCGAGTGTGGTCCGAGCAGCCGACGATGCGGCGCTCGCGGCCGAGCACGTCGGCGTAGGGGTCGAGGGTCATTCGCCGCAGGTTGATCGCCACCAGCACCAGACGGCCGCCGGTCGCGAGGCGGCGGAGCACCGCGAGGGTCGTCGCTTCGTGGCCGGCGAAGTCGAGGGCGACGTCGACTTCGGGCAGCTTCGACAGCTCATCGAGCGGTACCGCGGTGGCGCCCAGCGCCGCCGCCCGCTCGCGCTTCGCCGGCACCGGATCGATCGCGTAGACCCGCGACGCACCGAGGGCGCGTGCGAGCTGCAGCGCCGAGATGCCGAGCCCGCCGAAGCCGACGATGGCGACCGACTCGCCGCGCCCGAGCGGCGCCACGCGCAGCGCGTGCAGCGCCGTAGACGTGGAGCACATCATGATCGCCGCCTGGTCGAGTGGCACCGCCGCCGGCACGGCGACGACGTTGCCCGCCGGCACCACGATGCGCTCCGCGTAGCCGCCGTCGCGCTCCTTGCCGATCATGTCGCCGTTCGGCCACAGGTAGTGCAGAGCGACGCGGCTGCCGATGGCGACATCCTCCACGCCAGCGCCCATCGCAGCGACGACGCCCGCCACCTCGTGTCCGAGCGTGATCGGCAGCCGCACGCGCGAGGCGTCGGCGCGATAGTGCGCGTCGCTGTGGCAGACGCCGGCGGAATGGACGTCGACCAACACTTCGCCGGGACCCGGCACGGGCTCGGGAAGCTCGCGCTCCTCGAGCGGCGCTCCGCCGCGGACAAGCCGAATGGCGCGCACGACGCGCCGACCCTATCGCGGCCTTGACGGCGCTACCGCTTCACCTGCCCGCGAAGCGCACCAGCATGTGCTCCTCGGGCAGCTCTCCACGCACCTCGCGCGGCTCGCTGCGCGTGCCCTTCCACTTGCCCTCCTCGGGCTGCCCCTCCTCGGTGCCGACGACGGTGAAGGCGTCGAATACGTAGGGCAGCCCCTCGCCTTCGAGCCCCGGACCGGTGGAGACGTGGAAGTGCAGGTGCGGGCCGGTGGCGTTGCCCGAGTTGCCTACCTTGCCGAGGCGGTCGCCGCGGCGCACGTGCTGCCCCTCCGCGACCACGATGCTCCCCGGCTGCAAGTGGGCGTAGACGGCGTACGAGCCGTCGGGGAGACGCAGCGACACCGAGTCGCCGGCGGCGGTGTCGATGCCCACCGTCACCGCCGGGTTGAGCGAGCCGGGCTCGTTGAGCGGGATGCCGTCGACGACGCGCCCGACCACGCCGTCGGCCACGGCGATGACGTCCTGCCCGAAGACGGTGTACTGCTCGTTCTTGTCTCCGGCGCCGCTCCATTCGCGGCCTTCCCTGGTGACGCAATTCCAGTCGATGGCGAAGCGCTGGCTGATGCGCGCCCCGCCGTCGACGGCCATCAGCCCGCGGCGGTGGAAGGAGCGGTTGCCCGTCCAGCGCACGATCCAGTCGCCGCCGCGCACAGGTGGGCCGAGCACCGGTGCGGCGGCGCGCACGGCGACGACCGCGCCCTCGACCGCGCGGTCGGCCGCCGTCGCCGAAGCGGGGATGCCAAAGGTGGCGCGGTGACGCAATGTGGCGGGGGCGGCGCCGTCGACGCTCAACCAGAGGAAGGCGACGGCGCGCGTGCCGCCCGCGATCCGCTGCGGTGCGGCGAGGCCGGCGAGCCCCGGCCGGGTGAGCAGCGCCGCCAGCTCGGCGCCGGCGTACGAGGCCAGCTCGCGGCCGCCGCCGTCGAGCACGTCGAGACGCTTCCACTCGAGGTCGCCGAGCCGCAGGCTG
>DATNCU010000168.1:0-2053 GCA_035607145.1 Thermoanaerobaculia bacterium | reverse complement strand
GCGTTGCGCCTCGCCGCCGCTGGTCCTGGCCAAGCCGCGCCCTCGCTACGCATCGACGTCGGCACTCGCGCCCGCTTCGACGCCAAGAACGAGCTGCGGCTGGAGACCGGCGCGGTCTACGTCGATTCCCAGGGCGGCGCGCCGGTGCTGGTGCAGACGCCCTTCGCGCAGGTCACCGAGCGCGGCACGCAGTTCGAGGTGCGAGTGAGCAGCGGCGGCGTGCGCGTGCGAGTGCGCGAAGGCGCCGTCGAGCTCGCCGGCGCCGAGGGCGTGGGACGCCCCGGCAGCTGGCAGGCGACTGCCGGCGCCGAGCTGATGCTGGCGAGCGACGGGCGCCTCGTGCGCGCCACCGTGCCGGCGCATGACCAGGCGTGGGAGTGGGTGCAGGAGATCGCCCCCTCGTTCCGCCTCGAGGGCAGCACGCTGGGCGACTTCCTCGCCTGGGTGGGCCGCGAGACGGGCTGGCGCGTCGCTTGGGCCGACCCGGCGCGCGCCGCCGACAAGGTGCCGGCCATCCTCCACGGCTCGGTCGACGGTCTGCCGCCCGAGCAGGCGCTGGCCGCCGTGCTGCCGACCTGCGGCCTCGCCGATCGCCGCGACGGCGACACGGTGGTGGTCTTCGCCTCCTCTCGCTAGGAATGAAGTCCCGCTAGAGACTCGCTCGGAATATCGGGCAGCGGCCTTCGCTTTTTCCGTTCTCTCGGAATCGTCCAGGAGATCTGCTGATGTCGCGACCGTCCCTCTCGCCTCGCTCGCCGCTCGCCCTCGGCGCCGCGCTGCTGCTCGCCGCCGCGGCGCTCGACTCCGCCGCCTTCGCCCAGCGCGGCGGCGGCGGCAACGAGGGCGTCATGGGCGGCGCCGCCATCGGCCCGACGACCACCACGGCCTCCGCGGCGCCGAAGCCGCCCCCGCCGCCGGTGCCGGTCAACGTGCTGGCGGTGCCGTTCCCCATCTCCGGCGCCATCGACGACCAGATCGCGCTGCTCGTCGAGGCGGGCGGCAAGCAGCTGCTCGTCAACGTCGAGTCGGGCACGCTCGCGGGCGAGATCGAGGCCAAGGCAGTCGACAGCAGCGGCAAGGTGGTCGACGAGTTCACGCAGGCCTTCGCGCTCGACCCCACCGACGAGCTGGTCGTCAACGGCGGCCTCAAGCTCTTCGCCGTGCTGCGCGTGCCGCCCGGCGACTACAAGGTCAAGGTGGCGGTGCGCAACAGCGAGACGCACGGCCGCGGCGAGCGCGAGGTGAGCGTGCACGCGCCGGACTTCGCGCGGCGCGAGGCGGCGCTCTCGCCGCCGCTGTTCGCCGACCGCGCCAACCGGTGGCGCGTGTTCCGGCAGAGCGACTCGCCGCACGAGGAGCTGCCCTTCCCGTTCGTCGACGCGCAGGGCGGCGGCTTCCTGCCCGCCGCCTCGCCGGCGCTGCCTCCCGCCGGCGGCGAGGTGGTGGTCTACGCCTACGGGCCGCTCACCGACGCGCAGCAGGTGACGGCGCGGCTGTTGGGCGCCGACGGCAAGGCGATTCCCGCCCGCGCCTCGGTGATCGACAGCGCGCAGGGCAAGTTCGTCATCCAGCGCCGGCTGCTGATGAAGGTCGAGGGGCCGCTGCCCGAGGGCACGCATCGCCTCGAGGTGACGCTCGCGGATTCCGCCGGCGGTCACAGCACCTCGACGCCGGTGGCGGTGCTCGCCAACGTCGCGCCGGAGGCGATCGCCCAGGCAGCACCCACGGCCAGCGACGAGCCGCAGCAGCCGGTGGACGAGGAGCCGGCGCTGCCGGAGGGTTGGACCCGCGAGCAGCTCGCACAGCGCTACCGCGATCTCCTCGCGCGCGCGGCGGGCGGCGACCTCGACAGCGTGGTGCCCGAGCTCGCCGACCTCGAGCTGGCGGCGACGCCGAAGCGCTCCTACGGCCAGCACAAGGCGCTGCGCCAGGTCGAGCGCGACGGGCTGGAAGGCGCGCTGGGCTCCGGCCCGGGGCTGCTGCCTTTGATCTACCTCTACGCCAAGGTCGACGCCGAGCTGCTGTCGCGCAACGAGGCGTGGATGGCGGCGCA
>DATNCU010000167.1:0-4875 GCA_035607145.1 Thermoanaerobaculia bacterium | reverse complement strand
GCTGATCCTCGATGCTTCCGGTGACCGTCCGACAACCCGCGCGATGACCAAGCCCGTCTTCAAATCCACCGGCGTCGCCGGCGCCTCGCCGCCGCCTCCGCCGCCGGCGAAGAAAGCGGCGGCCGGGCAGTTCGTCGAGGAGCACCCGGCCGGCACCTTCCTCTTTCGCGAGGGCGACCTCGGCACCGAGATGTTCATCCTCCAGGAGGGGCAGGTCGAGATCCTGAAGAGCGTCGGCGGCGTCGACGAGCAGCTCGCCGTGCTCGACAAGGGCGACTTCTTCGGCGAGATGTCGCTGCTCGAGGACCTGCCGCGCACCGCCTCGGCGCGCGCGGTGACCGACTGCAAGGTGATCCGCATCAACGGCGCCACCTTCGACCAGATGCTGCGCACCAAGCCGGAGATCGCGGTGCGCATCATGCGCAAGCTGTCGCGCCGGCTGCGGCAGACCGACCAGATGCTGCGCGAGGCGCTGGGCGCCCCTGACCCGGGCTCCGGCGCGCTGCAGGCTCCCGAGATGCCGGTGCAGGAGAAGCCGCCGGCGCCGTCGGCGATGGCGCCGCAGAAGCTGGTGCACGTCTCCGGCATGGAGATGCACCTGTCGCTCAGCTCGGAGACCCTGGTCGGCCGCCGCGACCCGGTGACCGGCATCCACCCCGACGTCGACCTCACCCCCGTCGACACCCAGCGCTCGACCAGCCGGCGCCACGCCAAGATCTACCGCCGCGGCGGCAAGTTCTTCGCCTGCGAGGAGATCGGGACGATGAACGGCACCTTCGTCAACGGCGAGCGGGTGGAGACCGGCGTGCCGGTCGAGATCAAGCCGGGCGACGAGGTGCAGTTCGGGCTGGTGAAGCTGGTCTTCCGCGACTAGCTGGTGCTGAGTAATCCCGAGGGGCGCGCCGCGCTGCTCGCCGCCGCCTTGACCGCCGACGCCTCACTGGACGTTCGCGACGATTCGTCGGACGCGTCGCGCACCGGGATCGGCAGCCCTCTCGACCTGCGCTCGCCGCTGCGGGCGCTGCCGGGGATCGGGCCCAAGAAGGCGGCGATGCTCGCCGAGGCCGGCATCGCCACCATCGGCGACCTGCTCTGGCACCTGCCGCGGACGTATGAGGACCGCCGCGAGACGACGACTGTGCGCGCCGCGGCCGCAGGCGCCACAGTGCAGCTACGTGGCCGGGTCGACGGTGTGCGCCTGCGGCGCATGGGCCGCCGCGTCCTCGTCGAGGGCACCCTGCGCGACGCGACCGGCGCGCTTCCGGTCACCTGGTTTGGCCAACCGTGGCTTGTCGACAAGCTGGCGAACGTGGGTGAAGTGGTGCTGCACGGGCGCGTGCAGCGGGCGGGGAGGCGGGTCGTGCTCTCTCATCCCGACTGGCATCCGGCCGCCGAAGAGCGGGGCGGAGTCGTGCCGGTCTACCCGGACCTCGGTGGCCTCGCAGGCTCGCAACTCCGCGCTTGGATCGCAGCCGCGCTGCCTCGCGTGGACCTCGACCGGCTGCTCCCTGAGACGCTGCCGGCGACGCTGCTGCGAATCCATCGTCTTCCCGCGCTGGCGCCCGCTCTCCGCTTCCTGCACGAGCCCCCGTCGAGCGCCGACGTTACGGCGCTAGCGGCAGGGGAGACTCCTGCCCACCATCGCCTCGTCTACGGCGAGCTGCTGGCACAGCAGCGCGAGCTCGCCGCCCGCGCTGCGGCGCAACGCCAGTTGAGCAAGCCGCACCGCTACCGCGTCGACGACGCGGTGCGTGCTCGCGCCCGCGAAGTCCTGCCTTTTAAGCTCACGGCGGCCCAGAAAAGAGTGCTCGGTGAGTTGGCCGCCGACCTGCAGCGGGCGCAGCCGATGCGCCGGCTGCTGCAGGGGGACGTTGGCAGCGGCAAGACGGTGATCGCGGCGATGCTGCTGCTCATCGCCGCCGAGAGCCGGTTGCAGGCCGCTTTCCTGGCGCCCACCGAGTTGCTCGCCGAGCAGCACTTCCTCACCCTCTCGCGACTGCTCGGCCGCCACTACCCGCTGGCGCTCTTCGCCGGCGGCCGCGCGGGCGATGCCGACCGTCGCGCCGTGGCGCGCGGCCAGGTGCCGATCGTCGTCGGCACCCAGGCGCTGCTCGAGCGCGCCGTGCGCTTCCAACACCTGGCGCTGGTGGTGATCGACGAGCAGCACCGCTTCGGCGTCCGCCAGCGGGAGGCGCTGGAGGCGAAGGGCGCGCGCCCCGACCTGCTGGTGATGAGCGCCACGCCGATCCCACGCTCGCTCGCCCTCGCCGCCCATGGCGACCTCGACGTGGCGGTGCTCGACGAGCTGCCGGCGGGGCGGCAGCCGATCACGACGACCGTGTTGCCGGCGGCGCGGCGACGCGAGGCCTACGCGCGGCTGCGCGAGGAGCTCGGCGCCGGCGGCCAAGGGTACGTCGTCTTTCCCGCCATCGGCGAGGCGGGCGACTCCCCTCGCGAGCCGTCGCTCCACGGCCTCGGCGAGCGGCTGCGCGCCGCCTTCGCGGAGGTGCCCACCGCAGTGCTCCACGGCCAGCTCGCCGTCGGCGAGCGCGAGGCGGTAATGGACGCCTTTCGGCGCGGCGACGTGCGTTTGCTCCTCGCCACCACGGTGATCGAGGTGGGCGTCGACGTGCCCGCGGCGACGGCAATGGTGATCGAGGGCGCTGAACGCTTCGGCCTCGCGCAGCTGCACCAGCTGCGCGGTCGGGTGGGGCGGGGGAGCCGGCCGTCGTGGTGCATCGCCGTCCATGGCAACGCCGGCGAAGTGGGCGCGCGGCGGCTCGCCGCCTTCGCCGGCACTTGCGACGGCTTCGTCATCGCCGAGGAGGACCTGCGGCTGCGCGGCCCGGGCGAGCTGCTCGGCGAGCGCCAGGCCGGCGCGCAGCCGTTCCGCTTTGCCGAGCTGCCCCGCCATCACGACTGGCTGGTGCGCGCCTGGAGCGATGCGCGCGAGTTGGCGAAGGAGATCCGCGCGCGCGGCGCGCAGAAGGTGGAGGTCAAATGATTCGCGCCGTTCTCGTCGTCGGATGGCTCGGACTGTTGCTCCTGCTCGCCACAGCCGTAACCGGCTACCGAATCGCCGACGAGGCGCAAATTCAGCAACACCTCGCGCTGGCGCTGTTTCCGACCGCCGCGTTGCTCTTCGCCGACCTCTGCGTGCTCGTCTACTTGCAGGGGACGCTGCGGCTGGTGCGCCGCACCTCCCGTGAGCTGAGCCTTTCTCCGCACTGGCTGGCCGACCAGCGCCAGCTGGTCCTCGCCACCTCGTTGTGGCCCGCGGGCGGCGCCGTCGTCCTGGTCGCGCTCTTCGGCAGCGGCTTCCCGGTGTTCGTGAAGAGCTGGCCGACGTGGGTGCACCACGCGGCCTTCGCGCTCGCCGCGGTGCTCCACCTCGTCTTCCTGCTCCGCGCCGGCCGCGCGCTGCGTGAAGGCGAGGCGCGTCTCATCGCCTTCGGCGCTGCCGCTGATGCCGCCGGCAGCCACTGATTCGCCTGCACCCGCGCTCTGAATCCGCCCGCACCCGCACGCTATACTGCGCCGCCAATCGGCGGCCCCGCCACGAGTCCCCAATATGAGCAGTGAGACGCAGCGCATTGAGACGACGAAGCAGGTCGTGCTCTCGGGCATCCGGCCCACCGGCCGGCTGCACTTGGGCAACTACTTCGGCGCGCTCAAGAACTGGGCGGAGCTGCAGGACACCTATCGCTGCTACTACTTCCTCGCCGACTGGCACGCGCTGACCACCGACTACGCCGACACCTCCGAGGTGGCGGCGAACACCCTCGACGTGGCGGCCGACATGATTGCCGGCGGTCTCGACCCCGAGCGTTCGGTGATCTTCGTGCAGTCGATGGTCCCCGAGCACGCCGAGCTGTTCCTGCTGCTCTGCATGCTGACGCCGCTGGGCTGGCTGGAGCGCGTGCCCACCTACAAGGACCAGATCAAGAACCTCGAGAACAAAGACCTCTCGACGTTCGGCTTCCTCGGCTACCCGGTGCTGCAGACGGCGGACATCATCATGTACCGCGCCCACTACGTGCCGGTGGGCGAGGACCAGGTGGCCCACCTCGAGATCAGCCGCGAGATCGCCCGCCGCTTCAACGGCCTCTACGGCGAGGTCTTCCCCGAGCCGCAGCCGCTGCTGACGCCGACGCCGAAGGTGCCGGGGCTCGACGGCCGCAAGATGTCGAAGTCGTACGGCAACGCCATCAACTTGACCGACACGCCCGACGAGATCCGCAAGAAGTGCATGCAGATGTTCACCGACCCGCAGCGGCTGCGGAAGAGCGACCCCGGCCGGCCCGAGGTGTGCAACCTCTTCCGCTTCCACGAGCTGGTGAGCACGCCCGAGCTGCGCGAGCGCGTCGACCGCGAGTGCCGCGGCGCCGTCATCGGCTGCGTCGAGGACAAGAAGCTGCTGGCGCAGGTGCTGATCGACTACCTGGCGCCGTTCCGCCAGCGCCGCGACGAGCTGCTGCGCGACCCCGACACGCTGCACGACGTGCTCGTCGAGGGCTCGAAGAAGGCGCGCGAGCGCGCCGCCGAGACGCTGGAGCTGGCCCGGGCGGCGATGAAGCTCGACTACTCCCGATCGTCACTGATGCGTCAGTGGCAGGGCCGCGCGGCGGCGCTCGCCGGCTCGGCCGGGCTGGCGTGAGCGCCGGCGGCGCGCGATTTTGAGCCTCATGATGGAACCTCGCCTGCCGTCCGGCACGCTGCCCGAATCGTGGCGCGTCTGCCTGCCCGTCTTCGAGGGCCCGCTCGACCTGCTGCTGCACCTGGTGAGGGTCAACCAGGTGGAGATCGCCGACATCCCGGTGGCCCGCATCTGCGACCAGTTCCACGAGTACCTGGCGCTGATGGAGGAGCTCGACC
>DATNCU010000144.1:0-2149 GCA_035607145.1 Thermoanaerobaculia bacterium | reverse complement strand
CGGCCTTCTGGCGAGCCCATTGCGGCGATTCCGGCAGAAATGGCCGGATGATCATCAGTGGAATCGCAGGCAAAACACCCGAGATCAGCGTGTAGCGCCACGCCGAGTGCCCACCGCCGATTGCCGGCAGCGCGTCGGCGTGGTGCACGGCGAGCCCGTAGATCCAGGCGACGAGCAGGCCGCCGAGCGAGGAGAATGCCTGCGTGTAACCGAGCACGCGCTCGCGTCGGGCCGGATCGGTGAACAGCTCGGCCAGCCACGCCGTGCCGGCGACGAACTCGACGCAGACGCCGACGAAGACGACGCAGCGCAGCGCCAGCAGCTGCCCCGGGCTGGTGACGAAAGCTGAGGCCAGCGCCCCGACCGCGTAGAGCAGGATGCTCGCCACCAGCACCCGTCGCCTGCCGAAGCGGTCCGTCAACCAGCCGCCGAGCAGGCCGAAGCCGGCGCCGAAGATCGCCGGCACGTAGAACAGCCGGCCCATCCACACGTTCATCTCCGGGCTGCCGGGCTTGACGCCGAGCAGCTCGGCGAGGGCCGGCGGCCCCACCAGCGGCAGCATCAGCAGCTCGTAGGTGTCGAAGAGGAAGCCGATGGCCGCGACGGCGCAGATCAGCCACTCGAGGGGAGTGAGGCGGAGCTGCGGCGCTGCGGCGGACCCGGCCCGGTTCGGCATCGGCTTCTTCTCCAAGAAACTCGTACGAGTACCTGCGCTTGGTGTTTCCCGCCGGCGGCGGTGCGGCGATGCTACTCGCAACCGGGTGCTAGAGTGCCCTCGAACCTTTTCTTGGAGGCCGGCCTGACATGGCGCCGCACCTCTTTTCGAGGCTCAGCCTCGTCCTCACCGTTCTACTCTTCGCCTCCCGTGCGGCCCTCGGCGCGGCGGGCGGTGCAGCAGTGGCGGACCCCGGCGAGGCGCTGCGCAGCGCGGCCAGCGCCGGCGATCTGGCGAAGGTGCAGGAGCTCCTGGCCTCCGGCGCCGACGTCAACGCCGCCAACGCCTATGGCGGCACGGCCCTGGCGTTCGCGTGCGACCACGGCCACCCCGCGGTGGTCGACCTTCTCCTCGCGCGCGGCGCCAATGTCAACGCCGAGGATCGCTACTACCACGCCACGCCGCTGTCGTGGGCGGTGGAACGCGGACACGCCGACATCGTGCGCTCGCTGCTGGCGAAAGGCGCCCAGGGCGAGGCGGAAGCGCTGGCGTCGGCCGCCGGCGGCGGTCACACCGCGGTCGTCAAGGTGATTCTCGAGCGTGGCAAGGTCCCCTCCGAGGTTTTGAGCGACGCCTTGGCCGCCGCTAAGGCAGCCGAGAAGGCGGAGATCGTCGCCCTCCTCGAGAAGGCGGGAGCCAAGCCTCATCCCACCGTGACCGTCGACCCAGCCGTCCTCGCCACCTACGCCGGCGCCTACGCCGGCGAGGGTTTCGACATCAAGGTCGCGGTGAAGGAAGGCAAGCTGCAGCTCACCTCGGACCGCGGATTGGACCTCACCTTCGTCGCCGCCGATCCGTCGAGCTTCCGCGCCCAGGACGTCCCCGGTCTCAAGATCAGCTTCCAGGTCGAGGCGGGCAAGGTGAAAGGGGTGACGCTGTTCCGCGGCGAGAACGCCACACCACTGCAGAGGAAGCCGGAGCCATGATGACCGTCGCCTCCTGCCGCTCGCTGCTCGCTCTCGTCCTCCTCGCGCTCGGCTCGCCCGGCGTCGCAACGGCGGCCGAGGCCTCGTGGCCCTCGTTCCGCGGCGCCCACGCGGCCGGCGTGGCGGAAGGGCCGGCGCCCACCGCGTGGGACGCCGTCGCCGGCACTCGGATCCTGTGGAAGACCGAGATCCCGGGCCTCGCCCACTCGAGCCCGGTGGTGTGGGGAGACCGCGTGTTCGTCACCACCGCCGTCTCCACCGAGGCCGACCCCACCTTCCGCCACGGGCTCTACGGCGACGTCGACTCGGTCGAGAGCAAGGCGGAGCACAGCTGGCGCGTCCTCGCCATCGACCGCCGCACCGGCAAGGTGCTCTGGGAGCGGGTGGCGGCGACCGGAGTGCCGCTCGTCAAGCGGCACATGAAGGCGACGCACGCCAACTCCACGCCGGCGACCGATGGCAAGCACGTCGTCGCCCTCTTCGGGTCGGCCGGCCTCTACTGCTACGA
>DATNCU010000138.1:0-6176 GCA_035607145.1 Thermoanaerobaculia bacterium | reverse complement strand
CCTGCTCACCGCGCTCGTCGTCTACTCGCTGGTCGACTCGCTCATCTTCCAGCGCCCGTGGAGCCCGGCGCGCGGCCCGCTGATGCCGAAGCTGGTGCGCGACGTCTTGCGCATCCTGCTGCTCGCGGCGACGGTGCTGCTGATCGCGACGGTGATCCTCGAGCAGCCGCTGCCGGCGGTGCTGGTCTCCTCGACCGTGCTCTCGGCGGTCATCGGCCTCGCCCTGCAAAACATCCTCAAGAACGTCTTCGCCGGCGTCGGTCTCGAGCTCGAGAAGCCGTTCGAGCGCGGCGACTGGCTGCTCCTCGAGGGGCAGTCGGTGCAGGTCATCGACGCCACCTGGCGCAGCGTGCGGCTGCGTACGCGCGACGGCGTCGACGTGTGGGAGCCCAACGCCACGCTCTCCAACGCGCGGCTGCTCAACTACGGCGCCGGCGCGCGGCCGATCGGCATCAACTTCCACGTGCAGGTCAGCTACGACGCGCCGCCATTTCGGGTGAAGGCGGCGCTGCTCGAGGCGGGACGCTCCGCCCCCGGCGCCGTGGAGACGCCGGCACCCGAAGCGTTTCTTCATGCCTTCCACGAATCCGGCGCCGACTACCGCTTGCGCGTCTGGACGCGCGACCTCGCCGACCTTTCGCGCTTTCAGGACGCCGTCAACAGCCGCATCTGGTACGAGCTGCGGCGGCAGGGTCTGGCGATCCCGTACCCCACACGCACCGTGCACTGGCGCCACGCCGAGCGCGACGAGCGCCGCCGCACCGAGGGGCGCCGTCAGGTGGCGGTCGAGCTGTTGTCGCAGCTCCACTTCTTCCGCGACCTCGACGGCGACGCCATCGCCCAGCTCGCCGGCGCCGCGATGCACCAGCATTTCGGCGCCGGCGAGGTGCTGGTCCGCGAAGGCGAGGTCGGCGACTCCCTCTTCGTTGTGGAGCACGGCCGGGTGCGAGTGACCAAAGCCGGCGACGAAGTCGACGCCGGCTCCGTGACTCTGGCGATGCTCACCGAGGGCGCCTTCTTCGGCGAGATGTCCCTGCTCACCGGCGCCCCAAGGAGCGCCACGGTGACCTCCGACGGCGGCTGCGAGGTGCTGGTGATCAGCAAGCAGGCCCTGGCGCCGCTGCTCGCACGCGACCCGCAGCTGGCGGAGCACCTCTCGGCCGCGGTGACGGCGCGCCAGGCCGAAACCGCCGCCACCCTCGAGGACCGCCGCGATCGCGAACGCGGCCGCCGCGACCTGCCCGCCGAAGCTTCGCTGCTGCAACGCATTCGTTCGTTCTTCGGGCTGGCGCACGGGGAGTCGAGTAGGGGCTAGCTCCAGCGGCGGATGGGCTGCCCGTTGCGGGCGCGCCGCGCCTCTCCGCAAGCAGCGATTGGCGCATGGCTTGCTGTCCGCTGCGGCTGCGCTGCCCGCTGTCGGGCGAGCGCGTGAGGCCGCGCGGGCGGCAGGAGGTCACGATGCCCGAGTCGTGGAGCAACAAGGACGAGCGGCAGTACGAGCACATCAAGTCGAGCGCCAAGAAGAAGGGTCGCTCGGCGAAGACCGCCAAACGCATCGCCGCCGCCACCGTCAACAAACAGCGCAGCAGCGAAGGGCGCACGAAGAGCGGCGGAGCGAAGAGCGCCTCGAGCAAGGGCGGCAGCACCAAGCGCAAGGGCAGCGGCGGCAGCAAGAAGAGCAGCAGCAAGCGCGGCTCGAGCTCGAAGAAGGCTGCGGCCGGCCGCAAGGGCGGCAAGGCGACCGCGCGCAAGCGGAGCAAGAAGAGCTAGTCGACGGCCGCCGCTCAGGCGCCGTTTCGATACGGCTGCAGCGCGCGCAGGAGCGCCGCCGGCACCGGCGTGGGCACGACCTGCTCGGCCTCGCGCCGCATCGTGGCGATCTGCTGCTCGCCGCGGGCGACCAGCTCCTCGCTGCCGTTGCGGCGGCGCCAGTACTCGAAGCCGAGGGTGAGGCGGTTGTGGGCGAGGTCGCGCAGGGTCATGCGCACGGTGACCTCGTCGTGGACGTTCAGCTCCTGGAGGTAGTCGCACGAGCAGCGGAGCGTGGCGAGCACCAGCGCGCCAGCGAGCTCGTCGAGCACCTCCGGCGCGTGCTCGCGCAGGAACAGCTCGCGGCAGCGGCCCTGCCAGCGCAGGTGGTTGACGTAGTAAACGTTGCCGACGAGGTTGGTTTCCTCGAAGCCGACGAGGTGGCGGTACTCGTAGGCGCGCACTAGCGGTCTCCGTCGGCCGCCTCGGCGACGACGGCAAGCGCGGCGGGGCCGTCGAGGTCGCGCAGTGGCGCTACCAGGGTGCCGATGCGCAGCCGGCCCGAGTGCAGTAGCACCCAGCCGTCGTCTTCCGCGCCGTCCGGCACCTCGTCGAGCACGAGCGGCGCTCCCGGCGCTGCGCCGGCCTTGACCAGGCTCTCGCCGGCCGCCCAGACGCGGGTCGCTGCGGCGTCGCGGGTCTCGCCGCGGGCGGCGATCGTCTCGGCGAGGCGATAGCGATCCTCGCCGAGCAGCTGCCGCCAGAGCTCGGCCGAGCGCGCGACGACCGGCTCGAGGTCGCAGCCCACGCGGCGCTCGGCAGCCACGCCGAGGAGGAGGCCGGGCGCGTGCGAGAGCGAGAGCTGCCAGCCGTCGAGCGCTTCGGGCTTGCCGTCGGGGCGATGGCGGAGGACGGCGCTCTTACCGAGCAGTTGTGTCGCCATCGCCTGACTCGCGTCGTCGTCGCGGTTGCCGTCGCCGTTGCCGTTGCCGCCGGCGGCTGCCAGTGACACTCGCACTGCCCGGCCTGGCAATAGATCGGCGAGGCGGCGCTCGACGTGTGGCGCGAGCAGTGCCGAGTGCCAGGCCGCCGGAGCCGGCGGGCGGTCGACGGCGCGCAGCCGCAACCCCTCCCAACGCTCGCGCACCACGCCATCGCGGCCGAGGATCTCGAGGTCGTAGACCAGCTCGGCGCCATGGCGCGCTCGCTCGCGGGCGCGGAAGCTGAGCGGCTCGTCCGTCGGCAGCTTTCCGCAGACGATGCGCTCGGCGCCCACGGGCAGCAGCAGCGCGTGCGGGATGCAGGCCTGGATGCCATGAATCGCGGCGTCCCGCGCTGCGGGGTCGCCGAGCAGCAACTCGGCCGGCAGCGCGGGCTGGAACCAGGACGCCGCGCCGTCGGGCGAGAGCTCGGCGAAGCAGGCCGTGGCACTGAGCTCGCGGTAGCCAGCGAGGCGCTGGAAGCGGCCGCGGTGGAATAGCAACGGGCCGTAGAGGTCGCGGTGTGGGTCGAGAGGGAGAAGACCGTTGGTTGGATCCGACGATGCGTGCGACGGCTTAGCGTTGCCGGCGGCGTTCGCGAACGTATGCGAATCGATCACGATCGGCGCGCTCGCCGGCGTGGCAGCTGCCGGGGTACTCACCGCATCGATTTCGTCGGCGACGACTGCGGCACCAGATCCGGCGCGGCAAAGCGTGCGGAAGCAATCGACGGTGAAGCTGGTCGCCACCTCGCGCACGACGACCTCGACGAGGCCCGGCTCGCGCACCAGCGCCGCGACGCGCACCGTGGTCGCGCCGCCGGCGGGCACCACCACCGGCCGCAGCCACTCGACGCGCTCGAAGATCGGCGGCGCCTCGCTGCCGGTGAGCGCGCGCACCGCCTGCGCCATCGCCTCGAGGCCGAGCACGGCGGCAAACAGCGGCTCGCCGCGGAAGACGTGGTCGGTGAGGTGCGGATCGGTCTCCGCGGAGACCTCGGAGTCGACCACCAGCTCGACGCCGGGCACGAACAGGCGCGGCCGTTCGAGGAAGCGCAGCAGCGGCAGCTCGCGGCTCTCGAGCTCCACCGTCGGCGGCTCGCCGAAGCGGCCGCTCACCACCACCGGCGTGCGCGGCAGCGGGCGCGCGAGCAGCGCGCGCAGCGCGGCGACGCCGGCGTCGGGCGGGATGGGGGTGATTCCCTGGCGGATGAGGCCCTCGACGGCGCCCAGCCGCTCGCCCATGCCGACGCCCGACCACACCGACCAGTCGAGGGTGAGGCAGCGGCATTGCGGCTGCGCGCGCGCGAAGCGCTCCACCTCGCGCGCCAGCCACTCGTTGGCGACGGCGTACTCAGCCTCGCCGGGCAGGCCGATGCGGGCGATGATCGAGCCGAAGGCGAGGAGCAGCCGCAGGTGCGCGGGGTCGAGCGCCGCGAGCACGTGGCGCAGGCCGGCGAGCTTGGGCGCCAACGTGCGGTGGAAGCCGTCAGCGTCGAGCTGAGCGAGGAGCCGCGGCGCGTTGTGCCCGGCGCCGTGGAGGAGCGCGGTGACCGGGCCGAGCTCCCTCTGCAGCGCGGCGATCGCGGCGCGCACCGCGGCGGCGTCGGTGACGTCGGCAGCGGCGTAGGCGACGCGCACGCCGGCGGCGCGCATGCGCTCGAGGTTGGCGGCGAGCTCGGCGTCGGCGGCGGGGGAGGAGCGGCCGAGCAGCGCGAGCGCGGCGCCGGTGTCGCGGGCGAGAGTGAGGGCGCATTCAGCGGTGATGCCCTTGCCACCGCCGGTGGCGAGAAGGACGCCGCCGGCGAGCGCGGCGAGTGGGGCCTCGGCTGCAATCGACTCGGCACCTGCGGCCAGCAGACGCCACTGCGGCAGTCGTCGCGCGCCGGAGTCGTCGTACCGGGCTTCGACGTAGCCGTGCGCCGCCGCGGCCTCCGCCGCCACCCAGGCAGCCGCGCCGGGAGTGTCGAACGGCACGTCGACCACCACCGTGGTCACCGCCGGCTGCTCGAGGTGGAGGGTGCGAGCGAAGGCGGCGCCACCGCCGTCTTGCTGCACGACCACGAAGCGCGACGGCAGTGAATCCCGCACGGCGCGCGCAGCGGCGAGGAAGAGGTCGACCGGCGGCTCGTCGGCGCCGGCGGGCAGGCAGAGCGCGACGCCGGATCCGCCGACCGCGCCGAGAGCGGCGGCGAGCGCCTCGTAGAGCGGGTGGTCGGGGGGTGCGATGAGGCGCCACTCGCCTGGCTTGGGACTGTGGGCGCTCGCGCGCGATCCACGCAGCGGCCGCGCCACCAGCTCGATGGCGAAGGGCCGCACCCAGGTGTCGACGCCGGCGGGCGGTCCGGTGGGCGGCGACGCCGCACCGGCGGGCCGGAGCGCGCGCATCTCCTCCAGCGCTTCCGCGGTCGCGCCCACCGTCGCCCGCGCGAAGTCGGTGGGAGAGGCAGGGGCCGGCAACCCCAGACGCTGCGCCGCGGCGGCGAGCAGCTGTCCGACGGCGATCGAGTTGAGGTGGAGGTCGGCGAGCAGGCGGCTCTCGGCGCGCACGGCGGCGAGCGGCAGCTCGGCGCGCTCGGCGACCAGACGGCGGAGAAGCGCGAGCGGGGTCTCGTCGGCGGCCGCCACGCCCGCACGCTCGGCGACCGCGTCGTTGGCGAGCGCATCGGCGGGCATCGCCGAGTCGGGGAGCCCGTGTTCGCATGTCGCCACGGCTGGGCCGCGCGCGCGGTCGCCGCCTGTCGCCGTCCCGCGGTGTGCCCTGGCGTTGGCCGCTGCCGTCGCCACCCCAGTGCGATTGCCCGTCGACGTCGCCGTTGCCGCGTCGAGCCCGGCGGCCTCGCAGGGGTTGGCGATGAAGCGCAGCGTCCGCTCGGGATCGAATGGCCGTGCAAAGCGGCCGGCGAAGAGCGCGCCGGTGTCGACGTCCACGTCGAGGACGAACGCCTGGGCGACGACGTGGAGGAGCCCGCCGATCGATCCGCTACCGGCGTCGAGCGCCTGCACCGGCGTCGACTCATCGAGCGACTCGGCAGCGAGCTGCGCCAGCACGCGGCCGGGACCCACCTCGATCCAGGCGTCGGCGAGGCCGCGCGCGGCCGCCAGCGCTGCGGTGAAGCGCACCGGGGCCGTGAGCTGACGCAGCAGGAGCGCGCGCAGGTCCTCGTCGGGCGAGAGGAGGCTGCCGGTCACCGTCGATGCCACCGCGCGGGCGAGCGGCAGCGGCGCCACCTCGTCGATGGCCGCCGCGAGCGCCGTCGCGGCCGGCGCCATCAGCGGCGAGTGAAAGGCGTGCGAGACCTGCAACCGCACCGCGGCGCAACCGCGGGCGCGCGCGCGCGCCATCGCCGCTTCCACCGCGGCCTCGTCGCCGGCGATCACGGTGCGCTGCGGCGCGTTGACCGCCGCGATGGCGACGCCTGTCGACGCCGCCAGCAGCTCCTCGACC
>DATNCU010000136.1:0-8958 GCA_035607145.1 Thermoanaerobaculia bacterium | reverse complement strand
GTCGCGCCAGGTGGAAGCGACCAGCTCGTCGGTCTCGGCGGTGAGCAGCACGCGGCCGCGGAACGGCGCCTGCAGCCTGACCTCCACCGGCGTGCCGACCTTCGCCTTGTCAGGCACGTTGACGTCGATCCAGGTCGGGCGGTCGGGGCGCGGCGTGCGCGCCGCCTCGCTCTCCTGCGGCGCCCAGTAGTACCAGCCGCCCTCGCCCTGCAGCTCGAGGTCGCTATGCGCGGCGCCGGCGTGCGCGCGCACCAGGAAGCCCGAGCCGTCAGCCTCGGGGCGGTACTTCATGGTGAAGCGGCCGCCATTCACCGTCACCTTGCTGCGGTCCTCGGGCACCGGCCGCAGGTAGCGACGCCAGCTCTCCTCGCCGAGGTTCTCGTCGTAGTACCAGCCGTACTCCTCCTCGAGCCGCACCAGCTCGAGGTCGACGCTCTTGACGTCGTTGGGCACGATGCGGCCGTTCCAGTCGACGACGACGCCCTGCACCACGAGATCGCTACCGGCACGCACCTTCTTGGTGCTCGACTGCAGACCGATGTAGAAGCGCGCCGGGTGTACGGGCACGTTCGCCTGGCCGACGGTGGTGCGGCCGCTGCCCGCTTCGAAGACCGCGGCGCGGGCGACGATGGTCGCCGGTCCTCGGTAGCTGCCGGCGCTGGGCACGGCGGGGCAGGCAAGGGTTGTCTTCCCGCCCTCGTCGAGCTCACCCGTGACGGCGCCCAGCGGCACCGGCTTGTCGGGATCCTTGTCGGGGTCGCGCCAGACGCCGTAGACGAAGTTGGCGTTGAGCTCGGGCGCGAAGGTCGCGGGGGCGAGCTCGCAGCCGAGCTCCACCTTGGCGCCCGCCGGCACGCCGCCGAAGAGATAGCGCGCCTCGACCGCCACCGGTACTTCCTCACCGAGCAGGTGCTGCGGTTGCGGCGAGCGGGCATCCACCTTCATGCGCTCGGGCACGAACTCCTCGACGCGGAAGCTGTGGCTGCCCGCCGCCTTGGTGGCGATCTCCACTTGCAGCTCGTACTTGCCGGTGGGGGCGAAAGCGGCGAAGGTGGGGTCGAGCGTCACCACGCCGGCGCCGTTGACCGGCAGCGTGTGCTGGCGGATCACCTTGCCGCGCGGGTCGACGAGCTTGACCTGCACCGGCATGCCCGCGGGCGGCGCCACGTGTTGGGCGTCGCGCACGATGGCGACGAGGTGAGCCGTCTCGCCGGGCCGGTAGACGCCGCGGTCGCCGTAGACCGCGGCGGCGTACTTCTTCTCGCCGCCGTGGTAGGGCTCGCCGGAGACCCGCGCCTCGTCCACCTCGGCCTGCAGGTCGGCGAACTTGAGGTAGGTGAGGTCGCGGCCGCTGCTCGCCAGCAGCGCGAACGGCAGCCCCTTGTCGAGGCCCGGCTCGGGCACCTGCAGCGAGCACGCGCCGGTCGCACCGGTGTTGCAGGTGTCGAGGGTGAAGCCGCTCTTCCGCAGGAGGCTCACCTCGACACCGCGCGCCGGTGCCAGCGTGCGGCTGTCGAAGGCCCACACCTCGACGCCCTTGCCGGGGCCCGGCTCCTCGCCTTGCAGCATGCCGGTGCGCTTGGCGACCAGCTGCAGGTCGGTGAGGAGCAGCCGCGCGGTGTCGTGGGCGCCGGCGCTGGTGAGGGTGATCTCTAGCAGGCCCTTGGTGTCGGCCGGCACCCACGAGGCGACGTCGACGTAGGTGGTCGACGGCTTGTCGGGATCGCCGTGCACCGGCACCTTGCGCTGCGCGATGAGGTCGCTGGTGCGCTCGTCGGCCGCCTCGTTCTCGTCGTTGCTCATCCAGAAGACGAGGTTCTTCGGCGGCACCTGGCGCACCTCGACGGTCACCTCGTCGACGTTGAGGTGACGCACCGGCAGCGACTGCCAGGCGCTGCGCGGCAGGTAGCGCCCCTTCGAGACGAAGGTCACCTGTGGCGAGCGCGCCGGCACCGAGAAGTTGGTCTCGTAGTCGCCGTGCAGCGAGCCGCCGTCGACGGTGCGAGCGCCCGCTTCGAGGCGGAAGGAGTAGGGGCCGCGCTTGAAGTCGCCGAAGAGCCGCATGCCGCCGCCCGAGGGCGCCGTGGTGAACGCCACCGCCGGCGTCACGTGCAGCTTCTCGGCGAGCTCGTCGCCGGAGAACACGCGGCGCTGCGAGAGCTGGCCGAAGCCGCGCTGGGTGACGCGGTCCCAATACCAGCGGTGGCCGTGCATCCGCCCCTCGTCCTCGCCCGTCGCCGTCTCGTCGTCGCAGACGATCTCGACGTAGTAGCCGCTGGTCGCCTCGGCGGGAAAGATGGCCTTGATCTCCACCTCGTCGCCGCTCTTGGGCAGCGTCACCTCGTCGCGCGCCGCGGGAGCGATCCCGGGCCCGCCGTCCTGCTCGGCGCCGGCGGCGAGGGCGAGGCGCAGACGACGATTCGGCCGCATCGCCTCGCCGTGCAGCTTGAGGCGGATGGTGTTGCTTGCCTGCTGTTGCACGTTCCAGATCTCGACCCGCGCGTCGCGGCCGAAGCTGTCGGTGACGGTGAAGCTCGCCCGCTCGCGCACCGACTTGAGCTCGACCGGCGCCGTGAAGACGAGGTCGACCGTGGCGTTGCCGTAGCGGTCCTTCTTGTTGCCGCCGTCCTCGGCGTCGACGAGCGACATGCGGCTGAGCGCGAAGCCGGGTGTGGTGAAGCGGTAGGTCCAGCCGCCGCCGGGGCCCTTCAGGTCTTTGCCTTCGGCGGTGCGCACGGAGACGAGCGTGGCGGTGTAGGTGGTGGCGGGCGCGAAGGGAGCGCTCGGCTCGAAGACGAGGGTGGACGGGCCGGTGCGGCGCAGCTCGCCGTCGAGCTTGGGCTGCAGGGTGAAGCGCGTGCCCTCGGCCTTCGTGGCCTCGTCTTCGGTGCTGCCTTCAGGCGCGATCGGACGCGCCAGCTCGATGACCAGCTGCCGCGGCACGACGCCCTCGGGGCCGAGGGTGCCGAACACCGGCGACAGTGCCGCGGCGGTCACCGCCGGGACCGGTTTCCCAGGCTTGGCGCCCTTCTTCTCGCCGCTCTTGCACGCGCCGAGCGCGAGAAGGACCGCGGTCACCGAGACGAGGGAAATCCCACCCGCGGAGAGCAGGACGTGACGAACGCGCATGGTGCCAAACCTCCTGGCGGGCCCGCCGCCGCTGTCGATGCGCCCCTTCGCCTTCAGGAAGGAACCAGGGTGCAGAGACACTACAGCACCGCAACGGGGCAGCGCCGCGGCGCAGGGCTGTCGCCGGGCTGACGGATTGTGGCGGAGTGGTGGCGGTGGGGGAAGGCTGCGGGTCGTCTGCAGCGTTGCACCGTGAACTCCCTCCGCTGCACGACTCTTGCATGCGTGCCGACCAAGGCCCGGCGGACCATTCCGGAACATGGAGCGAAGACAATGACAACGGATGGGGTGAGGCTCGCCGGCGCGGTGCTCGACCGCAAGCGTCACGTCTGCGCGTTCTTCAACAGCAAGGCGGAGGAGTACCGCGTCCTGCTGCCCTTCGTGGTCGAGGGGTTCGCCGTCGGCCACCGCGCCTTCCACATCGTCGACCCCACGCACCGCGCCGAGCACCTGCGGCGCCTCGAGGAAGCGGGAATCGACGCCGCCGCGGCGGAGGGGCGCGGCCAGCTGCAGGTGATGCGCTGGGAGGACGCATACCTGCGCGACGGCCACTTCGACCAGGACCGCATGCTGGCCTTGATCGAGGAAGTGCTTCAGGACGGCAAGGCGAAGGGGTTCCCCTTGACCCGCCTGGTCGCCAACATGGAGTGGGCGCTCGAGGACCGTCCGGGGGTCGACGACATCGTCGAGTACGAGACCCGGCTCAACTTCGTGCTGCCGAAGTACGACGACGCCGTCTGTTGAACGTACGACCTGGCCCAGTTTGGTGCCAACGTGGTCCTCGACATCCTCCGCACTCACCCGATGGTGATCATCGGCGGCATCCTGCAGGAGAACCCCTTCTTCGTGCCGCCCGACGAGTTCCTACGTGAGCTGAGGGAGCGCGCCAGGAGCGGCCGCCCTGGTCCGACCGCCTGAGGAGATGCAGGAAGCGCCCGCGAGCGTGGAGGGGAACGAGGCGCTGCGCCGCTGCGTCCGCGACCTCGTCGCCCTCTCCACCCTGCCGGCGATCTGGGGCAACGCGCGCCGGCCGCAGATCGCCGAGAGCCTGAGCGAGATCCTCACCCGCGCCCTGGCGCTCGACCTCGCCTACGTGCGGGTCTGCAGCGCCCACGAGCCCGACGTGGAGGCGGTGCACGACCGGCAGGGGCTGCTGGGCGAGGCGGCGGCGCGGGCGGCGGCCTCCGCGCTCGGTCCGTCGTTGGTGCCGGCGGGCGTCGACCAGCCGCGCGTCGTGCCACACCCGGCCGGCGACGGCACCCTGCGCCTGGTAGTGGTGCCGCTTGGACATCAGAACGACGTCGGCCTGTTGGCCGCGGGCGCCGCGCGGCCTGACTTCCCAAACGAGACCGATCGCCTGCTGCTGAACGTTGCCGCCAATCAAGCGGCGATGGTGTTGCAGCGCCGGCAGGCCGAGGATCAGCTGCAGCGGAGCCAGAGCGACCTTGCCGATTCGCTGCGCGCCCTCACCGAGGCGGATCGCCGCAAGGACGAGTTCCTCGCCATCCTCGCCCACGAGCTGCGCAACCCGCTGGCACCGCTGCGCAACGCGGTGGAAATCCTCAGCGCCAAGGGGCCCGCTTCACCCGAGCTGCAGTGGGCCCGCGGGGTGATCGGCCGCCAGGTGGACCAGATGACCCGCTTGGTGGACGACCTGCTCGACGTGTCGCGGATCAGCCGCGGCACCATCGAGCTGCGCAAGGAGCGTGTCGCCCTGGCGGCAGTTGTCAGCACCACCCTGGAGGCGAGCCGCGCGACGGTGGAGAAGTGGGGACACGAGCTCACGGTGGTCCTGCCAGCCGAGCCGCTGGTGGTCGAGGGGGACATCGTCCGGCTGGGGCAGGTGCTGCTCAACCTGCTCGACAACGCGTGCAAATACACCGACCCCGGCGGTCGGATCTCCCTCGTCGCCGAGCGCGATGGCGCGCACGCGGTGATCCGCGTCCGCGACAGCGGCATCGGCATCCCGCAGGAGAGGCTTACCGACATCTTTGACATGTTCACTCAGGTCGACCGCTCGCTCGAGCGATCCCAAGGCGGGCTGGGCATCGGCCTGACGCTGGTCAGCCGCCTGGCGGCCATGCACGGCGGGTCGGTGGAGGCGCACAGCGAAGGCCCGGGGCGGGGGAGCGAATTCGTCGTCCGCCTGCCGCTGGTGGAGGTCCCGAGGAACGGGGTAGCGAAGGAGGGAAGGCAGGAAACGGCGCCGCGGGCCCAACCACGGCGCATCCTCGTCGTCGACGACAACCGGGACTCGGCGGACAGTCTCGCCATGCTGCTCGGCCTGCAAGGGCACGAAGTGCAGACCTGCTACGACGGCCTCGCCGCCATCGAGGCGGTGCGCAGCTTCCACCCCGATGTCGCGCTGCTCGACATCGGCCTGCCGGGCCTCAACGGCTACGAAGCGGCCCGCCGCATCCGCGAGACCGCGGAGGGTAAGGAGATAGCCCTGGTGGCGATCACCGGTTGGGGCCAGGAGAAGGACCGCCGCCGCTCGGCGAGCGCCGGCTTCGACCACCACGTCACCAAGCCGGTGGAGTTGAAGGAGCTCGACAGTCTGCTGGCGGCCCTGCCGCGTTAGCGTTAGCCGCGGCGGAGTGCGACGATGGCGAGCATGGCCGTGAATCGGCGGGCCACGCTCATCGCCTTCGTTGCGCTTCTCTGTAGCGCCTGCGTCGACCACGCGCTGGTGCATCCGCGCGTCGCGCCCGCGGGGGTCGACGAGTGGAAGCAATCCGTGGCGCACGGGGCGCTGCTCATCCGCCTGGAGTGGGCGAAGCCGCGCGGCGACGGACCCTTTCCGACCGTCATCGTGCACCCCGAGGCCGGGCACGAGGCGCACGAGATGCGCGGCGTGCTGCGCGACCTCGCGGCCCACGGCTACCTCGCCGCCGCCGCCGACTACCGGCGCCTGATCAACGGCCGCTATCGCAACACCCTCTTCACCTGGCGCGACAAGGACGATGTGCGGGCCACCTTCGACCTCGTGCGCGCAAGCCCGCGTGTCGACCCGGCGCGCGTCGGCCTCCTCGGCTTCTCGCAGGGCGGCGTCTACAGTCTGTCGATCGCCGCGCAGACCGGCGGCGCCGCGGCCGTCGTCGCCTACTACCCGGTGACCGACTTCGAGGAGTGGCTCGAGGAGTCGGGTGGACTGCTCGGACGGCGGTGGGTCTTCCGCCTCATCCGCCACCACTTCTTCCGCCAGTCCGACGCGAAGAGCGACGAGGAGTTCAGCGAGCTGCTCGCCCGCGCCTCACCGCTGCGCCACGCCGAGCAGATCCGTTGCCCCGTCCTGCTCATCCACGGCGACCGCGACAAGTCCGCCGGAGTGGAGCAGTCGCGCCGGCTCGCCGCGCGGCTTCGCGAGCTCGGCAAGCCGGTCGAGCTGCTGGAGGTTCCCGGCGCCGGGCACGTCTTCAACTTCCGCAACCGCGAGAAGGCGGAGCTCGCGTGGCAGGCGACGTTGCGCTGGCTCGACCGCTATCTGTGACGGCGCGCGGCGCCCGCGATCGGGCGCTCGGCTGGTAGGCTCCGCGCCTCTCGATGCACAAGGCCGAGGCCGCGTCGCCGCCGCTCCTGGCGTACCGGCACGGGCAGCTGGAGATGGAGGGCGTGGCGCTCTCCGGTCTCCTCGCCCGTCATGCGACGCCGTTCTTCCTCGTCAGCGAGGCCCGCATCGTCGACAACTATCGGGCGGTGGCCCGCGGGCTCGCCGCCGCCGGCGTCGAGGCGACGCTGCGCTATTGCGCGAAGGCCAACAACGAAGCGGGCGTGCTCGTCGCGCTGGCTCGAGAAGGCAGCTCGCTGCTGGCGAGCCACGCGGCCGAGGTCGAGCTCGCTCTCGCCTGCGGCTTCCCACCCGATCGCATCGCCTATCAGCGGCCGGCGGTGCCTGCCGCCGAGCTCGCGGCCGTCGTGGCTGCCGGTATCGGCATGCTCCACGTTTTCCGGCCCGAGGACGTGGAGGCGTTCGCCGACGCGGCGGCGCAGGGCCGCCGCACGGTGCGGGTGTCGCTGCGGCTGCGTGGTCCGCGACGTCTCTCGCTCTCGCCGCTCGCCGCGCTCAACGCCCGGCTGGGTCTGTCGGCCGATGAAGCGCTCGCAGCCGCTCGGCGCTGTCGGGAGAGCGGCCTGCTGCGCGTCGCCGCGCTCAACCTCTACGTCGGCACTCAGCAATCGGGCTTTGCTGCCTTTGACCGCGCGCTGCGGCACGCCTGCGAAGTGGCCCGCGCCCTGCGCAGCGAGGGCGTCGAGGTCGAGGAGATCAACCTCGGCGGCGGCATCCCGTCGCCGGGCATACGCCGGCTCGTCCTGCCGAAGCTCTGGGCGCGTTGGCGGGACCGGCCGGCGGCGTGGGCCGACGGAGGAGGCGAGGGTGTCGATGATCCGGCGCACGTCGAGTCCTTCGCGCGCAGCGTCGGCGAGCGCTACCGCAGGATCGCCGCGGCGGCAGGTCTCGAACCGCTGCCGGCGCTGGCAGCCGAGCCCGGCCGCGCCATCGTCGGCAACGCCGCGATCCTCGTCAGCCGCGTGACGGCGGTGGATGGCCGCTGGGTGTTCGTCGACGCCAGCCGCAACTACCTCGGCGAGTCGCCGCTGCTCTTCCGGCGACGACTGCTTCCCCTGCGCGCGCCGGCCGGCGGCGGGGAGCGGTTCGTACACATCGGAGGCAGCACTCTCAACACCACCGACGTGCTCGACCTTCGCCGGCGCCTGCCGCCGCTCGCCGCCGGCGACGCGCTCGCCTTCTGCGATGCGGGCGCCTACTCGATCTCGCGGGCGAGCCGCTACGCCGGCCTGGCTCCCGCCGTTCTGATGCTCGGCCGCGACGGCAGCGTGCGCGAGATCCGCCGGCCGGAGAACGCCGGCGACTTGAGCGGCCCGATGGCTCCCGCGCTGGCGACCACCGCCGTTCCCGTCGAGGTCGGCTGATCGTGGAGCGCGCTCTCGTCACCGGCGCCGCCGGCTTCCTCGGGCGGCACCTGATCGCTGGCCTCGTCGCCGCCGGCACGCCGACGGTGGCGCTCTGCCGCGAGCCGGCGGCTCTGGCCGCACTCGCGCAGCCGCTCCTGAGCGTGGCGCCGGCCGACGTGCGCGACACCGCGGCCTGCGCGCGTCTGCTCGACGGCGTCGACACCGTCTTCCACCTCGCCGCGGTGCGCAACCTGCCGGGCGCGCGGCCAGACGAGATGGCCGAGGTCAACGAGACGGCGACCCTGCGGCTGGCACGGCAGGCAACGGCGGCCGGCGTGCGTCGCTTCGTCAACCTCGGCACGGCGCAGGCCTACGGGTCGTCGTCGGTGCCGCTCGACGAGAGCGCCCCGCTGGTCGCCGAGGATGGGCGCAGCTTCTACGCCGCCACCAAGGCGCGCGCCATGGTGGCTTTGCGGCAGCTCGCCGCCGAGGGAGCGCCGGTGGTGACGATCGCGCCGACGATCATCTACGGACCCGATCACCCCTCGCGACCGAATCGGGTCACCGACCACGTGCGGCGGTTGCTTCACCGCACGGTCCACGTCGCGCCGGGCGGCGGCGAGGCGCCGCGCGACCTGGTGCACGTCGGCGATGTGGTGACGGCGCTCCTCGCCGCGGCTCGCGAGCCGGCGGCGGTGGGGGAGGAGCTGCTGGTGACGGGCGAGCCGGTCTCGTATTGCGGACTGGCGCAGCTGGTCGCGGCGAGCGCCGGCCGTCGAGCGCCGATCGTCGTGTCGCTGCCGCTACCGATGGCGCGCGCCGCGGCGAAGCTGGTCGACACCGTGCGCGGCTTCGATCGCCGCTGCGGCTGGGCGAGTGCCGTCGAGACGCTGGCGCGGCCGTGGTCGTTCCGCG
>DATNCU010000126.1:0-5429 GCA_035607145.1 Thermoanaerobaculia bacterium | reverse complement strand
TGGCCTTGGGGTTCCAGGTCCACCAGAGGTTGTAGGCCAGCTCGTAGAGCCCCTGCACCTCACGCGGCAGCTCGATGTCGGCGATGTGCTGGCAGGACACTTGCGGCAGCGCGACGTTGGGGGCGGTCGTAGCGGCGGTCGTAGTGGTCATCCTGCGGTGACTTCTCCATTCCACCAGGCGGGGTCGATCTCGAGCCCGGCGAGGTCTTCGTGCGTCCACTGCGGCAGCGCGTCGCCGTCGCCGCCGGCGAGCAGCTCGTGCAGCCGGTCGCGGTGGAGGCGGAAGCGGGTGCTCGCGTAATCGGCGGCGGTGCCGGTGGTGACGAGAAAGGGCCAGTCGGAGGCGGCCATCAGCAGCAGCTGCGCGAGCGCGGCGCGGGCGCGCTCCGGCGGCAGCGACGGCAGCACACGGTCGATGGCTTCCTCGGCGCGGCGCAGGTCCTCCCACATCCAGGTCGTCGCGTCGTTCACCCACACGCGGTGATCGCCCTCTTCGCCCCACGAGCCCTCGTGCAGCGCGATGCGAGCGGCGGGCGCGTGGGCGGCCAGCTCGCGGCTCGGCGTGGTGGTGGTCACCGGCCCATCGCCGAGGCAGCGCTCGAGCACCGCCTCCAGCCAGGCGACGCCCTCGAACCACCAGTGTCCGAAGAGCTCGGCGTCGTAGGGGCAGACGGCGACGCCGCCGCCGAGGCCGGCGATGCCGCCGAGCAGCTCGGGGAAGTGGCGCGCCTGGTCGCGCACGGCGTCCATCGCCTCGCCGGGGTGGTAGGGGAGCTTGTCGCCGAGGTCGCCGCCGGCGTCGGTGACACGCCAGAGGCGCAGCCCGGTCTCGGCGTGGCGCTTGTGGAAGTCGAGGTAGCGCGGGTCGCCCGGATAGCCGCCGTGCCGCGACCAGACCTGGTGCGCGGTGTGCGGCTCGCGCGGGAGCGCGGCGACGGGGCTGGTGGCGATGTGACGCGGTTGCAGGCGAGCGCCGACGGGCAGCGGCGGCGCTTCGGTCGGTGCGTCGCTTCCCTCGTCGCCCGCGCCCCACAGCTCGGGGTAGGGCGCCAGCGGATCGCCGCCGAGCAGCAGGTGGGCGTCGACCACCGTCCAGCGCACGCCGGCGGTGGCGAGGAAGGCTTCGTTGCCGGGGCGCTCGGCCTCCTCGACGCCGGTGGCCGGGTGGCGCCAAGGGCCGCCAGGGCGATAGGCGCACTCGGGCATCCACAACCCCAGCGGTGCGCGGCCGAACCAGCGTGAGTGGTTGTGGTGCGCCGCGGCGAGCTGCAAGCCGACGTGCTCGCGGCGGTGGAGGAGTGGCAGGTAGCCATGCGTGGCGGCGCAGGTCGAGAGCTCGATGGCGTCGGCGTCGGCGAGGGTGCGGAGGGCCGCGAGGAGGTCACCGCCGATCGCCTGCCACTCGCCGAGCAGGCGCTCGTAGGTCGACTGCCACCAGCCGGCGAGCGGGTGCGACGCCGCGAGCTCGCGCGCCGCGTCTCGCCGGTGCTCGAGGTAGCCGGTGACGAGGGGCGGCGTGCGCGGATCGGCGAGCTGCGCCGCGAGCACAGGCGACACCGACACGGTGAGCAGGTGACGCCCGCCGCGGGCCGCGAGACGCCGGAGCGCGCTCACCAGTGGCAGGTAGCAGTGGGCCGCCGCTTCGGCCAGCCAGTCCTCGCCGTGCGGCCAGCGGCCGTGGCCGAGCACCCACGGCAGGTGCGCGTGGAGCACGAAGGCGAGCCGGCGCTCCGCGGGTTCTGCGGCGGCAGGCACGTCGCCGAGCAGACGTGCGTCGGGCTGGTGGTGCGGCCACTCGCCCGCGGGGATCGCGGTCAGCGCGGTGGGAGGTTCGAGCTCGGCGACGGCAGTGCCAACGATCGGCGCGGCAGCGTGAACTGGAGCGGCGCGTCCCGCAGGCTGCGGAGGTGTCGTCAACACCTTCCAGGGCTCGGCGCTCGCGCCGGCGACGCCGGGCGCACCGTTCCTCAGCGCCGCGGGCTCGGGCGGTTGCGCGGCGCGTGGAGTCGGTGGCGGAGGCGCCTGTTGCGCGCCGAGCGGGCTGCGGTGCCACGGTGCGAAGTCCACGAACGGCGAAGGCCCATCGATCGCTGGACGAACCGCGCGTGGACCTGGCGATTCCCGCACGGCAGCGGGTGCAGGTGCCGGTGGCGGAGTGGGATCGGGAGTCGGGCTTTTCCACGCGACGACCTGCGGTTCAGGTGCCGGTTCGGGAGCTGCGCTCGGCGGCGCTGTGACCGGACCTGCCGCGGGCCGACTCGCCGCACCCATCCACTTCCGCACCGTCCGCAGGCTCAACTTGAGCTCCGCCGCCGCCGCGCGCTCGTCGCCGCCGTGCCGCTCCACGGTCTCCACCAACTGCACGCGCGCCGCTCCCCGAACTGCCGGGTCGCGGTGCATGAGCTGGGCGAAGAGAGACTTGCTGTCGGACATTCGCTGCGCGCTGTGGAGCTGGCCGGCGGCTCTCCGCCTGCCCGGGTGGGGGCGCTATGTTATACGCGCGCCCGGCGCGGCCGGCTCGCTCTCGACGGGCTTCGGCTCTTGCGCCTTGAGGCGCAGCGGCTCGATGCGTTGCGGGTCCTTGCGCAGCGCGCGCGCCAGCCGCTCGCCGAGCCGCTGCTGCTGCTTCTCGACGTCGGCCGTGCGCGGCACCCAGCCACCGGCCAAGCTGCCGTGACCGCCGCCGCGGCCCGACGGCGAGACCAGTCGCCGCATGATGCGGCCAGCGTCCGCGCGCGGCTTGGTCGTGCGCAGCGAGAGGTAGATGCGGTCGCCGTGGGCGCCCGTGCAGAGCGACCAGGTCTTGCCGTCCAGGCGCAAGAACAGGTCGGCGATCTCCGGCACGATGTCGGGCTGCGTCACCTCGGGCAGGTGCGACAGCACCAGGTTGTCGACGCCGGCGAGCCGCTCGAGCGCCTGCCGCAGCAGCGCGAAGTAGGACAGCGGCAACCGCGGGTGCTGGATGCGCGCCAGGTCCTCCTTGCGCACGCGGGGCAGCAGCTGGTCGTAGACCTCCTTGTCGGGGCCGGAGGCCTCGCGGCTGAAGTCACGCGTCTCGGTGCGGATGGCGTAGACGAGCGCCGTCGCCTCGTGCGCGGTGACCCGCATGCCGCTCGCCAGCAGGTACTCGCCGACCATGGTGGCGGTGGCGCCGTAGAGCGGCCGGATGTCGAGGAAGGGCACGCCGCGGCTGGTCTGGCGGCGCGGGTGGTGGTCGAGCACGATCGCCGGCACCACGCCGGCGGGCAGCTGGTTGTTGCCGGTGCCCGGCTGTGTGTCGACCAGCGCGAAGTGGCGGAAGCGCGACAGCTGCAGCGTCTTCACGTGCGAGACCTTGAGCTTCAAGGCGCGCACCATCTCGCGGTTCTCGGCGCGGCCGATGATGCCGCCGTATGCCGGCGTGGCGCGGCGCCCCATGCCGCGCAGCACCTTGGTGAGCCCCATCGCCGAGGCCAGGGCGTCGGGGTCGGGATTGTCGTGGGTGAGCACCAGCCAGCGGCCGGAGTCCCCCTGCGCGCGAACGTGCTCGGCGAGGGCCTCGAAGCGGCTGGCGGGCGTGTCGCTCGTCGGCATCCGTGCGGATGCTACGCTCCGCCGCGTGATTCGCGAGCTGTTTCACATTGGGCCGGTGTCGATCAGCCCCTTCGGCGTGATGCTGATGCTGGCCTTCCTCGCCGCCTACGCGCAGCTCTCCTGGGGGCTCAAGCGGCTCGGCGCCGGCAACGCCGACGACGCCAGCACGTTGATGCTGTGGGGCGGCCTCGCCGGCATCGTCGGCGGCAAGGTCTACTACGCGGTGCTCTATCGCGACTGGAGATTGCTCTTCGACCGTTCGGGGCTGGTCTGGTACGGCGGCTTCGTCCTCGGCACCGCGGCGATCGTCTGGGTGATCTGGCGACGGCGGCTGGCGATCTGGCCGACGCTCGACGCCCTCGGCGTGGGTCTCGCCCTCGGCTACGGCGTCGGCCGCATCGGCTGCTTCCTCGTCGGTGACGACTACGGCCGGCCGACGAGCCTGCCCTGGGGCGTCGCCTTCCCGGTCGGCCTCCCGCCCACCCGCGCCGGGCTGCTGCGCACCGAGTTCCACCTCCCGGTCGACCCGACGCTGGCCGACGACACGCTCGTCAAGGTGCACCCGACGCAGGTCTACGAGACGCTGCTGGCGCTGGTGATCTGGGGCGTCGGGCTGTGGCTGCTGCGGCGGGGGCTGCGTCCGGGCGTCGTCGGCCTCACCGTCATCGGGCTGCTCGCCGTGGAGCGCTTCGGCGTCGAGTTCCTGCGCGCCAAGGACGACCGCTTCTTCGGGCCGTTGACGCTGGCGCAGGTGATCAGCATCGCGGTGGTGGTGGTGATCGCCGTGCTCCTCGTGCGCCGCTTCGGCGAGGTGGCCGAGGAACGGCTGCAGCCCGCGCGGGCGCGGTGACATGGCGCGCGGCAGGCCGCGCGTGCTCGCCATCGCCGGCTCCGACAGCAGCGGCCGCGCCGGCCTGCAGATGGACCTGCGCACCATCGCGGCGCACGGCTGCCAGGGACTGAGCGTCGTCACCGCGGTGACCGCGCAGGGCCCGCGCGGCGTCACCGCCGTGCACGTTGTACCGCCGGAGATCGTCGCCGCGCAGCTCGACGCGCTGCTTTCGGACGATGATGTGGATGCGATCAAGGTGGGAATGCTCGCCACCGCGGCCACGGTCGAGACGGTCGCCCGCGCGCTGGCGCCGCTTTCCAGCACGCCCATCGTCGTCGACCCGGTGCTCGTGGCGTCGAGCGGGGAACCGCTGCTGGACGACGACGCGATCGCGCCGCTGCTGGACCGGCTCTTTCCGCTCGCCGCGCTGGTGACGCCGAACCTGCCGGAGGCGGCGCGGCTCGCCGGTTTGCCGGTCGACACCGACGAGGACCGCCTGGCCGCGGCCCGGCGTCTCGCCGGTCCGATCACCGCGGTGCTGCTCAAGGGTGGGCACGGCGCCGGCGACGAGCTGGTCGACCTGCTGCTCGACGGCGAGACGATCGAGCGCTTCACGCACCCACGCCGAGCGCGGGCGATGCGCGGCAGCGGCTGTGCGCTGGCCTCGGCCGTCGCGGCGCGCCTGGCGAGCGGCGACGAGCTGCGCGACGCCGTGCGTAGCGCCGTCGACCATGTTCAGCGCGAGATCGCCGCCGCGACCGCCTGCTAGCATCCTCGGGTGGACGTCTCGCGTCCCCCCAACGATCGTCCTTCGATCGATCCCGAACGACCTCTCGACCTATTGGTGATCGGCGCCGGTCCGACCGGGCTCGCCATCGGCGCCGCGGCGATCAAAGCCGGGCTCGAGGTGGCGCTGCTCGACCGCGGCGGGCTGTGCGACGGGATCCGGCAGTACCCGACGGACCTGCAGTTCTTCACCACCCGCGAGCGGCTGGAGATCGCCGACGTGCCGTTCGCCATCCCG
>DATNCU010000121.1:0-2925 GCA_035607145.1 Thermoanaerobaculia bacterium | reverse complement strand
GTGTGTTCTTGATGCAAGTGTTCGGATTTACGATCAATTTGCTCACTCTGCTGGCGATCGTGCTTTCGGTCGGGTTGGTGGTCGACGACGCGATCGTGGTCGTCGAGAACGTCGATCGCCACCTCCACGAAGGCAAGTCAGCGCTGGACGCGGCGCTCATCGGCGCGCGCGAGCTGGTGGGGCCGATCATCGCCATGACCATCACGCTGGCGGCGGTGTACACGCCGCTTGCCATCCAGGGCGGCCTCACCGGCTCGCTCTTCCGCGAGTTCGCCTTCACCCTCGCCGGCGCGGTGATCGTCTCCGGCATCGTGGCGCTGACGCTGTCGCCGATGATGGGCTCGAAGCTGCTGCGCGCGGGCGACACCGAGCGCGGCTTCGCCGGCTGGGTCAACCGCCGCTTCGAAGGCGTGCGCGAGCGCTACACGCGGCTGCTCTCCGGCACGCTGCAGTACCGCCCGGTGGTGCTGACGCTGTGGGTGATGGTGGTGCTGCTCATCGCGCCGTTCTACCTCTTCTCGCAGCGCGAGCTGGCGCCGGCGGAGGACCAGGGCGTGGTGTTCGGCATCGTGCAGGCCAACGCCAACTCGACGATCGACCAGACGATGCTCTTCAACGACGCCATCAACGACGTGTTCGAGTCGTTCCCCGAGACCGACGCCACCTTCCAGTTGACGTTTCCCACCGGCGGCTTCTCCGGCATGGTGACCAAGCCCTACGGCGACCGCCAGCGCACCTCGCAGCAGCTGCAGATGGAGGCGGGAGCGAAGCTGTCGCAGGTGCCGGGCGTGCGCATCATCCCGCTCACTCCACCGCCGCTGCCGGGCGGCGGCGACTTCCCGGTCGACCTGGTGATCGCCTCGACGGCCGAGCCGCAGCGGCTCATCGAGTTCGCCAACCAGCTCGTCGGCAAGGCGTTCCAGAGCGGCCTCTTCATGTTCGCCGACGCGGACCTCAAGTTCGACCAGCCGCAGGCCGAGCTGGTGTTCGACCGCGACAAGGTGCGCTCGCTGGGCGTCGACATGAGCCAGGTCGGGCGCGACCTCTCGACCCTCGTCGGCGGCAACTACGTCAACCGCTTCAGCATCCAGGGGCGCAGCTACAAGGTGATCCCGCAGGTCAAGCGCAGCGAGCGCCTCACCGCCGAGCAGCTCGAGGACATCCACGTCACCGGGCCGGACGGCCGGCTGGTGCCGCTCTCCACCTTCGCCACCGTGCGCACCAGCACCGAGCCGCGCGAGCTCAAGCGCTTCCAGCAGCTCAACGCGGTGCGCATCCAGGGCGTGGTGCCGCCGGGCGTGCCGCTCGACAAGGCGCTGTCGTTCCTGGAGAAGGAGGCGGCCGCCATCCTGCCGCCCGGCTTCACCCTCGACTACGCCGGCGAGTCGCGTCAGCTGCGCACCGAGGGCAGCAAGTTCCTCGGCACGTTCCTTCTGTCCGCGATCCTCATCTACCTGGTGCTGGCGGCGCAGTTCGAGAGCTTCCGCGACCCGTTCATCATCCTCGCCGGCTCGGTGCCGCTGGCGGTGGCGGGCTCGCTGCTGTTCTCGTTCCTCGGCCTCACCACGCTCAACATCTACAGCCAGGTCGGTCTGATCACGCTGGTGGGGCTGGTGGCGAAGAACGGCATCCTCATCGTCGAGTTCGCCAACCACCTGCAGGAGCAAGGGCGTGAGAAGCTGCAGGCGGTGATCGAGGCGGCGGCGACGCGGCTGCGGCCGATCCTGATGACGACGGCGGCGACGGTGGTCGGCCACCTGCCGCTGGTCTTCGCCACCGGGCCGGGGGCCGGCGCGCGCAACAGCATCGGCATCATGCTGGTCACCGGCATGGTGATCGGCACCGCCTTCACCCTCTTCGTGGTGCCGTCGATCTACGTGCTGGTGGCGCGCACGCGGCGGCCGGTGGCCATCGCCGCCGCGGCGGTGGAGAGCGGGCACGGCGAGGCCGCGGCGCTGCCCGAGCTGATCGGTGCGCCGGTGTAAATGACGTCGCGATAGAGCGCGGCGAGCCTGCCCGCACAGGCCGTCGCGCTCGGCTTTGCGCCGCGGTTACGCGCCTGTGGCGATGCGACGGATTCACGCCCACGGGGCCCGCCGGCCACCCGCGGCGTTACAATCGCCCCATCGTGGTGCAGGGCAACCTTCGGAAGCGCCGTTACCCGCGGCTGCGCGTCGAGCAGCCGCTGTTCATCGAGGTGCTCGAGGAGCGCGGGCCGCAGGGCTTCTCGCGCACGCGCAGCATCGGCGAGGGCGGCTGCAGCTTCTCGAGCCCGCACGACATCGGCTACCTGTCGCTGATGAAGGTGTCGATCTCGCTCGCCGGCCGCGTCGTCACCGCCGACGGCCGCGCCGTCTATCAGCTGCCCGCCGGCAACGGCGGCTACGAGGTGGGCGTCGAATTCCTGCGCGTCTCCAACGAGGACCGGCTCCACCTGCGGCAGCTGGTCTCCAACGGCGGCCGCTGAAGCGTCGCGCCTCGCACGGCGCTTGCGGTAGCGCGCCGCTCCTCCGAGAATCGGCGGCGGGCGGCACGCTCCGTGCTGGTGCCGCGGTCGGCGGAGCCGCGCTGCCTGCGGCGCCCGTCGCCAACTCGAAGAAGGAGAAGAACCGATCCAGATGCAGCGCTCGCCCCAGCGGCCACGGCGCCCCGCGCGCCGTCGATGGGTGTGGGTGGTGGGGTTGGCGTTGCTGCTCGGCGCGGCGGTGTGGCTCGCCCTCGGGCGTCCGCGCCGAACGGCGGAGCTGCTGGCGGCGACGGCGGGTGCCGGCGTCGCGGCGCCGGTCGAACCCGTCGAGGCGGAGGTGCCCGACGGCCCGCTCACCATCTACTGCGGCCGCCCAGAGCCGCTGATGGCGCCCCTCTTCGACCGCTTCGGCGCCGACACCGGCGTGTCGCTGGTCGTGCGCTACGCCGACACCTGGG
>DATNCU010000093.1:0-4100 GCA_035607145.1 Thermoanaerobaculia bacterium | reverse complement strand
CGATCTGCCGGCGCTCAACGCCGTCCTCAACGCCGCTGCAGCCGTCGCGCTGCTCGTTGGCTTTTGGCTCATTCGCCGCAAGCGATGGCGCGCGCACCGCGCGGCGATGATCACCGCGCTGGTGCTGTCGAGCGCCTTCCTCACCTCTTATCTCATCTACCACGCGCAGGTGGGAAGCGTGCGCTTCCAGGGCCACGGCCCGGTGCGCACGCTCTATCTCAGCATCCTCGCCACCCACACCGTGCTCGCCGCCGCGGTGCCGGTGCTCGCCATCATCACGCTGTCGCGCGCGCTGCGCCGCCGCTTCGACCGCCACAAGGCCATCGCGCGCTGGACGCTGCCGATCTGGCTCTACGTGTCGGTGACTGGCGTCGTCGTCTACTGGATGCTGTACCGAATGTGATGCGGCCGGCGCGTCACGGATGGGGACTTCCCTCTATCCGGGGACGGCCGTAGTCTAGGCGGCAGCATTCGGCCTTCTCCCCGGCAGGTGACTTCGCGGCTCGACGTCGAGCCGCGTCGTTCGCTGCCCGGTCTGCGGCGACCAGAAAGGAGCGTTCCATGGCGATCCGAGAGAAGTGGGGCCTGGGGGTGTCGCTCACGCTTTCGCTGCTGCTCCTATTGGTACTGGTGCTGCCGGCGCCGGACGCGGCTTCCGGAGCGCCGGCGGTCGCGCACGCCGCGTCGCAAAGCACGAGCGGCTCGACCTGCAGCATCGCCTACAACCTGCCGGGCGACATCGGCAACTTCGGCTCGGACCCGCCGGACCAGGAGGACCTCGACATCTACTCCTGGCAGCTCTTCCTGGCGCTCAACGCACCGGCGGTGGGCAAGAGCGTCAGCACCAGCGGCGACAACTCGACGCTGTGGGGCGGCTCGGTGGTCAACCCGATCACCGGCGGCAATCCCGGCTTCTCGTCCACCGACGACCTGCTGCAGGCCGTCACCACGAGCTACGTCCCGCCCTACGGCACTCACTACTACCCCAACGCCTGCAAGCAGATCCAGGGCTACCAGAGCTACCGGGTGGTAGACGAGCTCGACAAGGTGGACGACAGCTTCTTCGAGGCCACGGTCGGCAACCTGTCGGACAGCCCGGCGATCGCCACCAACGGCACCTTCCTGCGCTACGAGATCCTGATCAGCCCGGTCACCTACAACACCATCACGACGAAGAAGTGGTACCTCAGCTCGGTGCTCAACAGCCTGACTTCGTCGCTGAACTTCCCCTGCGGCGTCGAGAGCGCCGGCGGCCCGAAGGCCAGCCCGGCTGACCCCGGCATCGGCGCCATTACCATCAAGAACGCCTGGATGGACGTCACCGGCTTCGACGCCTCCGACTACCACACCGAGAAGCTGCTGATCTTCACTCCCGCCGCCGAGAACAGCAGCGGCCAGGACAGCTGCGAGCTCAAAACGATGGCGCTCGTCGGCATGCACATCGCGCACAAGACGACCGAGCAGTCGGCGTGGACCTGGTCGACCTTCGAGCACCAGGCCAACGCTCCCGATTGCCTCAACGTGCCGCCCAAGGGCACCCAGCAGACGATCGCCAACATGACCTGCCCGACGGTGGGCGGCTCGTACAACTTCTTCCCGACGGCGGCGGACATCGGCAACACCAAGTACCAGGCCTGCAACACCTCGCCCGCTGCCAACGAGCCCAACGCGACAGCGTGCGACGACAGCTGGTGCGCGGACCTCCCTCCCAGCCCGGTCGGCGGTTACTCGCGCCTCTGTCGCCAGGTGCCGCTGCAGGCCAACTTCAAGACCGCCTATGCGCAGACCCAGGCGTGCAACGCGGCCACCGGCAAGAGCTCGGTGTGGTCCAACTACGCGTTGATCTCGACCATGTGGTTCACCGCGTTCCCCAGCGCCACCTGCCAGAACGCGGCGACCATCGTGGCGCCCACGAGCAGCCACACCTCCTACGCGCCGCAGGTCACGCTCAGCGACGGGACATCGCTCGCTCCCTACATGGCGAACACCACCATGGAGAGCTACGAACGCTCGGTGTGCATGGGCTGCCACCAGGGAGCGATAGTGAAGAAGGGCAGCACGATCAGCACCGACCTGATGTACTTCATGCAGCTCGAGGTGCCGGCCGCGCCCATCAACCAAGGCGGGTAGTCGAGGCGGGTAGCCGAACGTCGGCGTCGTCACGCGGTGCTACTCTGATCGCATGACGGCGCCGGGACCGCTGGAAGTGCTCGCCGAGGCCGAGCGCACCGTGCGCGAGCAAGGGAGCGCGGCGCTCTGCCAGGTGGTGCGCGTCGAGGGCTCGACCCCCGGCAAGGTGGGGTGGAAGCTCCTCGTCCGCCCCGACGGCAGCGCCTGGGGCAACCTCGGCGGCGGCGCGTTCGAGGCGATGGTGGCCGCCGACGCGACAGAGTTGCTGGCCGCGCCGGCCGCCGGCTCGGAGGTGAAGCGCTACTACCTCACCGAGACGGCGGTGCAGGGCGAGCCCACCGGCATGGTCTGCGGCGGCCTGATGGAGGTGCTGCTCGAGGTGCTGGCGGCTCCGCCGCTGGTGGTCGTCTGCGGCGGCGGGCCGGTGGGGCAGGCGGTGGCGCGCGCGGCGGCGCTCGCCAGCTTCGACTCGGCGGTGGCCGAGGACCGGCCGCGCTTCCGTGAGCCGGCGCTGTTCCCGGCTGCGACGCGGCCCGTCGAAGTGTCGCGCGACTACCGCGAGGACTTCCTCGCTCCTTTCCTCGGCCGCGAGCTGTACGTGGCGATCGTCTCGCGCTGCTGGGAGACCGACGCGGCGGCGCTCGCCGCGGTGGTGCGGCAGGCGCCGGCGCGGCTCGCCTATCTGGGCCTGATGGGCAGCCGGCGCAAGATCGCGCGCGTGCGGCGTGAGGTGGAGAAGCAGGGCCTCGAGTTAAAGAAGGGCCTGACGCTCGACGGCGCCGGGCTGCGCGCGCCCATCGGCCTGCCCATCGGCGGCGACACTCCCGGCGAGATCGCCATCGCCATCGTCGCCGAGATGATCCAGGTGCGCAGCACCACCGCGGCCGCGGCGGCGGACGGCGCAACCGCTGCGCGCTCGGCTTAGTCGCCTTCGCGCTCGCGTCCCGGCGCGAAAGACGGCCAGGGCCATCGCCGCCACCGTGGCGGGGAAGACCTGCAGCACGATGCGGCTGAAGGTGGTCACCACCAGCAGCTGCGTGTTGGTGTCCTGCCCGGCGCAGCTCGCGAGGTAGGCGGCGAGGTGGAGGCCGGCCACGGCCGCGAACGGCCGCAGCCGCGGGACGAGCAGCAGCAGCGGCAGCGCGAGCAGGAGCAGCGCGAGGCCGTGCCACGCTTGCGCGACGAGCTCGTGCGCGATGACGCCGAGCGTGACGACGAGCCGGTCCCACGACGGCAGCCCCTTGTCGTAGCTCTGCAGCAGATGGTGCTGGGCGATGCGCCACCAGGTGTAGGAGACGACGAGAGCCGGCGGGCCGAGCAGCGCCGTGAGCCCGCGCGCGTCGGGCCAGGCGCGCCGCAAAACGCGCCGGCCGAGCTGCACGGCGACGAGCGCCGCCGCCATCACCAGGCCTTCCTGCTTGGCGCCGGCGGCGAGCGCCGCGCAGAGGCCGAGCTGCACGTCGCCGGCGGTCGACGGCGTCGCGAGCAGCCCGGGCAGCGCCCCCACCAGCGCCACCGCCAGCAGCCAGTCGGCGGCGCCCGCCATCAGGTTGCCGACGCCGAAGCCGGCGCAGGCGAAGGCGACGAAGACGACGACGGCGTGTCGGCGGAACGGCGTAACGCTTTCGGTGAGGAGCAACTCGCGCACGCCGGCGAGGACGAGCAGGAGCAGGAGTGGCGACCAGAGAAGCAGCGCAGGCTCGCGCCAACCGCTGAGCATCGCCGTCACCGCCAGCAGCTCGGGCCAGAGGTTTGGGTAGTCGGGGTGGAAGACCCAGCCCAGCGGCTGCGCCAGGTACGCGTAGTCGACGTGACCGGCGAGCAGGAAGCGGTGCCCCTTGAGCCCCCAGTGGTAGATGAAGTCGGGGATGGCGATCCAACCGGTGTGGGCGAGGGCGGCGAAGCCGAGCACGGCGAGCAGGCCGACGGCGTCGCCCCAGCCGGGCTTCGCAGTCGGCGCCGCCGCGCGC
>DATNCU010000069.1:0-7420 GCA_035607145.1 Thermoanaerobaculia bacterium | reverse complement strand
CGCGCCGCTGGCGCAGCGGCGGCATCTCGACGGCGACGACGTTGAGGCGATAGTAGAGGTCCTCGCGGAAGCGTCCCTCGCGGACCTCGGCCTGGAGGTCGCGGTTGGTGGCGGCGATCACCCGCGCGTCGGTCTCGAGCTCGGCGGTGCCGCCGACGCGGGTGAAGCGGCGCTCCTGCAGCGCGCGCAAGAGCTTCGCCTGCAGCGACAGCGGCAGCTCGCCGATCTCGTCGAGGAAGAAGGTGCCGCCGCGCGCCGCCTCGAGCTTGCCGGCGCGCGTGCGGTCGGCGCCGGTGTAGGCGCCGCGCTCGGCGCCGAAGAACTCGGCCTCGGCGAGAGTCTCGGGCACCGCCGCGCAGTTGAGCGCCACGAACGGCCCGTGGGCGCGGCGCGACAGGCGGTGCAGCGCGCGCGCCGCCAACTCCTTGCCGGTGCCGCTCTCGCCGGTGAGCAGCACCGTCGCCTCGGTGCCGGCGAGCTTCTCGACGCGGCGGAAGACCTGCTGCATGGCGGCCGAGCGGCCGACGAGGTCGACGAGGCGGTCGCGGTCGGCCACCTCGGCAGCAAGCCGCCGGTTCTCGCGCTCGAGCGCGCGCCCGCGCAGCGTGCGCTGCACGGCGAGCAGCAGCGCGCCGCGGTCGAACGGCTTCGGCAGGTAGTCGTCGGCGCCGGCGCGCACCGCCTCCACCGCGTGCGCGATGCTGCCGTAGGCGGTGACCATGACGAAGCCGGTGCCCGGGTGCTCGGCGCGCACGTGGGCGAGGAGCTCCATACCGTCGCCGGGACGCCCGTTGCCGGCGAGGGCGAGCTTCCAGTCGGAGAGCACGAGGTCGACGGGAGCGCGGGCGAGCTCGGCGAGGGCCGTCGGGAGGTCCGCGGCCTCGGCAATCACGTAGCCCTCGGCGAGGACGCCGGCGACGAGCTTGCGCTGGTCGGGCTCGTCCTCGACGAGGAGGATGCGTTCGTCGCTCACGCGGCGGCTCCGTCGGCGGTCGGCCGTGCGGCAATGGCTGCGCCGCGGTCACTCAGCGTGAGAGTGGCGCGCGTGCCGCTCTCGGGCCGATCAGCGATGACGAGCGCGCCGCCGTAGCGAGTCGTGGCGAGGCGATGAGCGAGGTACAGGCCCATCCCGGCGCCAGCAGCCTTGGTCGTCACGTGCGGCGTGAACAGTCGCTCGCGCACCGAGGCCGGCAGGCCCGGCCCCTGGTCGTCGACGGCCAGCGTCACGACTCCCACGCTGTCACGCTCGCCGACCGTGACCACCACCAAGCCGCCCGCCGGGCTCGCCTCGACGGCGTTGACGACCAGCGCCTGCAACGCAGCGCGAAGCTCGGCCTCGACGCCGCGGAGATGCACGGGTCGCGCTGGCGCCACTACTTCCACGCGCGCGGCATCGCCGCCGTTGGACCGCGTCTGCAACGCTTCGAGCGCCACATCGCGCGCCACCGCCGTGAGGTCGACCTCCGTCGCCGCGGCGTCGCCCGCGGAGAGTGCGAGGAAGCCGCGCAGCGCACCGTCGATGCGGCGGATCTGGCGTCGCGCCGCGTCGGCGGTGGCCGCGCCCTCGGGTGTCGCCCGCTCGGCGAGCTGGTCGAGCGCCAACCCGAGCGCGTTGAGCGGGTTGCGCAAGCTGTGCGCGAGCCCGCGGCCCACCTCGCCGAGCTCGGAGAGCTGCTCGCTCGCGCGCAACTGCCGCGTCTCCGCATCGAGCGCGGCCAGCCGCTCGGACATCTGGTTGAAGGCGGCCACCGCCTCGCCCACCTCGCCCGGTGCCGCCGGCGCGTGCACGCCGAGCTCACCGCCGCCGACGCGCCGCGCCGCCGCGGCCAGGTCGTGGAGCGGCCGCGTGAAGCGATGAGTCACCGCGACGCCGAGCAGCAGCGCACCGCCGAAAAGCCCGAGCGAGGCGAGCAGCAGCCGGCGCGTGAAGCGCTCGATCGCGTGCTCCACGCCGGAAGTCGGTACTGGAACCTGCTGGGCGTTGGCGTCCTTCGGCCCGCGAAACACCACGACGTGGGCGGCGGAGCCGGGCTCGAATCGCGCGCGCACCGTGTGGCGCTCGGTGGTGATCGTGCCGTCGGGCCCCATCGTCTGGCGCTCGATGACGCCGCGGGCCTCTTCCGTGCCCGGCGGTCCCTTCGGCGGCTCCGCCAGGACGAGCGGATCCAGCTGGCCACCCTCGGTGGGCGGGGCCGAGGCGGCGCCCGGCCCCCGCTTGACGACGTTGTGGTCCTGCACCACGAAGATCCGCCGTTCGATCTTCCCCTCCGGCTTGCCCTGGTCGCCGGCGTCCGCCGGTGACGCCGGCAACGCATCGGCGAGGTGCAGCATCCGCAGCACGTCCTGGCTCACCGACGCCGCAGCGCTCGCCAGCTCCTCCTCGAGATCCCGCGACAACGCCCGCACCAAGACCCACTCGCCCACGGCAAGCAGCGCCGCGAGGGCGACGAGCAACGCGAACAGCCGCAGGCGAAGCGTCATCGTGACACGGACTCTTACGGACGCCGCGGGCAGAGGCAAGGCTCGTGCCCAACTCTCGAAGGCAGCTGCCTCAGTCTGTCGACTGGCTCGCAACCTCCCGATATCGGCGCGGAGTGATCCCCAGCAGCCGAACGAACGCCCGTCTCATCACGTCGACGCTGCCGAACCCTGTCGCCGCGGCCACCTGCTTCAGGCCCCGGTCCGTGCGCTCGAGCTGACGGCGCGCCGCCTCGACCCGCATCTGGAGCACGTACTGCGACGGGGTGGTGCCCACCTCGCGGGTGAACACCCGCTCGAAGTTCCGCAAGCTCATCGCCATGCGCTCAGCCAGGTCCTCCACCGACAGCCGCGCGTCGAGGTGCTCGGCGATCCAGATCTGCAGCTCGCGGATCGAGGTCATCTCGGAGGCCTGGGATGCGAGCGAGACGCTCAGCTGCGGCTGCCCTCCCGGCCGCCGCAGGAACAGCACCAGCTCCCGTGCCGCCTCGTGGGCGAGACCGACGCCGCAGTCCTCCTCGACCCAGGCGAGCGCGAGGTCGATGCCGGCGGAGATCCCCGCCGAGGTGTAGACGTTGCCGTCCTTCACCCACAGCGGGTCGTGCTCGACGCGCACGTCGGGATGGCGCGCCGCCAGCTCGCGGCCGAACTTCCAGTGCGTGGTCGCCCGGCGCCCGCGCAGCAGCCCGGCCTCCGCCAACAGGAAGCTGCCGACGCAGACCGCACCGAGCCGCCGCACCTCGAGCACCATCTTCCTCAGCCAGGCGGAGAGGGCCTGGTCGCGCACCGATCGCGAGCCCAGCCCGCAGACCACGAGCACCGAGTCGCAGCTGCCTTCGACCCCTGCGAAGTGCTGGCGGGCGACGAAGGTCAACACGCCGCCCTCTCCCGCCACCGTCAGCTGCTCGGCGGTGGTGACGACGTCGATCGTGTAGATGGTCCGGCCCGCCAGCCGATTGACCGAGTTGAACACCTGGAGCGGGCCCACCAGGTCGAGCTCGTCGACCGGCGGAACCACGACGACGACGATGCGACGGCCAGAGCGTAGAGAACGGCCAGAAGCGTGGCGCGGGGTCGGCTTCCTGGCGGCGACGGCCATCGGCTCACAGTATGCGGCCGGCAGCCGTAGGGACGCGGAGCGACCGCGCAGGTTGGCGCGTTTCGACGGGTTGTTGTCGCCCATCGACGTGTAGCCGGGCCGAGGATAGTCGCCGGCATGCGCCACCTTCGTCACGCCGCTCGGTCCCTGCTCGGCGCTCCGGCCTTCACGTCGGCGGTCGTCGCGAGTCTCGGCATCAGCATCGCGGCGATCGCGACCGTCTGGTCCGTCGCCGACGCGGTGCTCTTCCGCCCGCTGCCGTATGGCCACGCCGATCGGCTGGTCTGGATCACCTCCGTTCGCCCCCAGCGCGCGGACGCGCCGTTCTCGTTGCCCGAGCTCATGGACTACGCCGACCGCGCGCGCACCGTGGACATCGCGGCGTTCGCGTCCTGGAACGCGTCGCTGGCGACGGCGGGCGTCGCGCGGCGCCTCGACGGGATGCGGATCTCCGGCAACGCCTTCGACGTCCTCGGCGCCTCGCCCTCCGCGGGCAGGCTGTTGCGCGCCGCGGACGACCGGCCCGATGCCCCGCGCGTCGTGCTCTTGAGCCATGCGTTCTGGACGAGTGAGTTCGGCGCCGACCGCGGCGTCGTCGGCCGCACTCTGCGCTTGAACGACCAGCCCTACCAGGTCGTGGGCGTGCTGCCGCGCCGGTTTCCGCTGCACGTGCTGCGCCACGTCGACGTGATCGTGCCGTTGTCGCCCGACCTCGACCCGCGGCGGCACGTGCGGACGTCGACCAACTTCCTGCGCCTCTTCGGACGGACGCGAGGCGCGGGGACCGCGGCTGCGGCGCAGGAGCTGTCGGCGATTGCGAGCGAGCTGCGCGCCGGGTTTCCGTCCGAATACGCCGACAAGCTCGGAGTGGCGGTGGCGCCGCTCCAGGAATTCATGGTGGGCAACACGCGGCGCACCTTCGTGGTGATGCTGGGCGCCGCCGGGCTCCTGCTCGCGATCGCCTTCGCCAACGTGCTCAACCTGCTGCTCGTCCGCGCGGTGGCGAAGCGGGGAGAGATCGCGCTGCGGCGGGCTCTCGGCGGGTCCGGCCGGCAGTTGGCCCTCGGCCCGGTGAGCGAAGCGGCGCTGTTGGCCCTGGCTGGGGCCGCGGCGGGCGCCATCATGGCGAAGTGGTTGGTGACCCTCGTCGCGAGCAGCTCGCTGGCGGTGCCGCGGCTCGACGAAGCACGGCTCGCGGGTCGGACCGTCGTCTTCGTGGCCGCCATCGCGGTCCTCGGCACGCTGCTGTTCAGCGCGATCCAGCTGGTGGCGGCGTCGCGCGCCGCGCCGCAACAGGCGCTGTCGGCGATCGGACGGGGTCTCGGCCGGGCCCGGGGCGAAGTGCGGGTGCGGGCAGGCCTGCTCGTCGCCCAGCTGGGTCTCGCCATGCTGCTCACGGTCGTCACGGTGACGATGGCGCGTAGCCTCGCCCGGCTGCAAAGCGTGGCGCTGGGCTTTCGACCTGATTCCGTCTTCGTCGCCCGCTTGGCGCTGCCGGCGCAGAGGTACCAGTCCGTCGCCGACCTTGCGCGCTTCGCCGACGAGCTGGAGCCAGCGTTGCGCGCCCAGCCGGGCGTGGTCGCCGCCGGCACGATCTCGGTGGCACCGCTCAGCGGCATCCTGAGGATGGTCCCGTTCACGGTCGCCGGCCGGCCGCCGGCTCGCGTCCGCGATCGGCCCGACGCGAACCTGCGGGCCGTCAGCTCCGGCTACCTGGCCGCCGTCGGCGCGACCATCCTGCGCGGGCGGGACTTCACGCCCGCCGATCGCGGCGACGCGGCCAAGGCCGCCATCGTGAGCCGGGCGCTCGCCGAGCGGCACTTCGGCGGCCTCGACCCGCTCGGCCAACAGCTCCTGCTCGACGACAACGAGGCCGGTCCGCGGCCGGTGACGATCGTCGGAGTCGTCGAGAACATGCGCCACGTGAGCCTCGACGGCCCGGCCGAAGTCGACGTCTACGTCCCGCTGGCGCAAAGCCACCCTGACGGCGTGGGCTTCCTCGCGGCGTCGCAGTTCTGGATGGTGCGCTTGACCCCCGGCACGCGCGGCTATGCGCAGACCTTCTCGCGCACGCTCCAGGCGATCGATCGCGACGTCGCGATCGCGCTGCCGCAGTCGATGAGCGCCTACGTCGACGCCAGCCTGGCACCGCGACGCTTCAGCGTGCTGGCGCTCTTCGGTTTCGCCGCGGTGGCGATGGTCCTGGCGCTGGTCGGGGTGCACGGGCTCGTCGCCTACTCGGTGGCTCAGCGCCGGCGCGAGATCGGCTTGCGCCTGGCGCTCGGGGCGACCGCCGTGGGCATCGCCGGTTCCCTGGTCGGACGGACCTTGGGGCTTGCCGCCTGCGGCGTCGCGATCGGCGTCGGCGGCGCGCTGCTCAGCAAGCCGCTCGTCTCCAACCTGTTGTTCGGCGTCGCGCCTAGCGAACCGGCGATCGTCGTGGCCGTCGCGTGCCTGCTGATCGCCGCCAGCGCGGGCGCCGCTGCGCTCGCGGCTCGGCGCGCGACGGGGATCGATCCGACCGTCGCGCTGGGAGAGCGGAACTCGTCGCGCGTCCGCCGCGGTGCCACCGCCGTCGTTGCCCTCGCGGTGCTCGCGCTGACCAACGGGTGTGCGGAGCACGGCTCGCCGGCGAAGTCGGTCATCCGCGTCGCCGAGATCGGGCACGTCGTGGTCGGCGGCGCGACGATCTCGGTGCGCGACGCGAGACCGCGCCAACGGGTGCGTGCTGCCAGTCTGCCGCTCGCCATCGTGGAGGCCAACGGCGACTTCACGCCGGGAGCGACCTACGTTCGGTTCGTCAAACTGGCGGCGCCCCGTCACCAGCTGCCTCTGCTGCTGCTGCCCGGCGGCGGCTTGAGCGGCGCGGTGTACGAAACGACGCCGGACGGGCGGCCGGGATGGGAGCCCTACTTCCTGCGTGCCGGCTACTCGGTGTTCACGGCCGATCTCCAGCAGACCGGCCGCTCGCCGTGGTCGCGATATCCCGAGATCAATCCGGACGAGCCGGCGTTCCGCGATCGCGCGTTCCTGTGGGAGGTCTTCCGCATCGGTCCCCCGGGTTCCTACGCCGGCGGCATGCGCCCGTTTGACGGCACGCAGTTCCCCGTCGCGGCGTTCGACGCCTTCGCCAAGCTCGCGGCGCCGCGCTTTTCATCGCCGCCGGAAGTGGAGGCTGCCACCAACGACGCCATCATCCAGCGCGTGTGCCCCTGCATCCTGCTGTCGCACAGCGCCTCGAGCGGACCGGCGCTGGCGGCGGCGCAACGCCGGCCCGACCTGGTGCGGGCCGTCATTGCCGTCGAGCCGTCGAGGGTCCCTGGCGAGACGCCACACCAAGGCCCGCCGGCGCTCGTGGTGTGGGGCGACTTCCTCGCCGCGGATCAGACGCAGCCCAGCTGGGCGGAGCAGGTCCTGGCTTCGCGGCGCTTCGTCGACGGGGCCCTCCGGCCCGGCGACGCCATGTTCCTGGATCTGCCGGCGCTCGGCATCCGTGGCAACTCGCACATGCTGATGAGCGACCTGAATTCCGATCAGGTGGCCGCGCGCATCGAGCGTTGGATCCGCGAGCGCGGACTCTAGGACCGGCGGCTGCGGCCGGGGTGCTCGGCTTCAGCTCAACAGCATACGGAGGTCGTCGGCCGTCAGCTCCGCGAGCCCGGCGCCCTCGCCGCCGCCTTCGAGGATGGTCTCGGCGAGCTGCTTCTTGCTGCGTTGCAGCTCGAGCATCTTCTCCTCGACGGTGTCGCGGGCGATGAGGCGGTAGGCGAACACCGCCTTGGACTGGCCGATGCGGTGGGCGCGGTCGATGGCCTGGGCTTCGACGGCGGGGTTCCACCAGGG
>DATNCU010000064.1:0-7828 GCA_035607145.1 Thermoanaerobaculia bacterium | reverse complement strand
GGTCGAGGTTCGCGCGCGTGGTGTCTGGAGGCTCCTCCCCCCATGGCCACGGGCGAGCCTGCTTCGTCGCCGGGTCCCACAGCGCCGCCTTCTCCCACTCCGCTTCGGTGGGCAGCCGTTTGCCCGCCCAGCGCGCGTAGGCGTCCGCTTCCCACCAGCAGACGTGCACGATGGGCAGGTCGGCCACCTCTTCCACCGGCGCGATGCGGTCCATGAAGCGGGCGAGCCACGCGGCGCCGAACGGCGCGCCGATGCGGCCGACGCTGCGCGCCGGCTGCCAGTGGCGCGGCGCCTCCATCCCCTCCTGCTCGCGGAACGCCCAGCCGGCGGGCTGCCACAGCTCAGGCCGCGTGTAGCCGCCGTCGTTCACGAAGGCGAGGTAGTCGCCGTGCGTCACCGGGAAGCGGTCGATCTCGAACGACGCGACCTCGACGTCGTGTGGCGGCAGCTCGTTGTCGTAGGCGAAGCCGGCGCGCTGCCAGCCCATGCGGAAGGGACCGCGGGGGACGAGCACCATGTCGCGCACGACGGACCGTCCGAGCTCGCGCGGCGACGGGAGCGGCCGCCGCCGCGCCGGCGCGTACGGCGGATCGGCGAGCACCTGCATCGCCTGCAGCAGCGTCTCCTGATGCTGCTCTTCGTGCTCGAGCACCATCTCGTAGGCGAAGCCGTCGGCGAGCAGCCGCGGCTCGCCGCCGCTCGCCAGCACGCGCAGCGTCTGCTCGCGCACGCGCCCGAGGTAGCCGGCGAGCTCCTCGCCGGTGGGAAGCGGCAGCTTCTCGCGCGTCGGCCGCGGGTTGGCCACCGGGTCGAACATGCGCTGGTAGCCGTCCGCCACCGGCGGCAGGCCGGCGAGGCGCTGGCCGATCCACTGCTCCTCGAAGTTGCCGATGTGGCCGACGTCCCACACCATCGGCGACAGGATGGGGATGTGCTGGCGGCGCAGCGTCGCCGAGTCGAGCACGGCGATGAGCGAGAGCGTGCGCTGCCGCACGTCGTCGAGGCGGCGCACCAGCGCGGCGCGATCGACCGCGGGATCCGAGGCAGTCGGCGAAGCCAGTTGCTCGACTTCCATGGTGGCTCGGCCCTCAGGCGGCGCGCAGCTGCTTGGCGATACGCGCCAGGTCGGCGGCCGGATCGGCCGAGGTGAGGCGGACGAAGCGGCGGCCGTTCTCGCGCAACGCCAGCAGGTCGCCCTCGGCCTGCGCCGCGGCGAGGGTGGCGAAGCCGTAGCGGCGGCCGGGGATCGGCAGGTCGGCCATCGCGCGCGGCACCACTTCGACGTGCAGCCCGCCAGGCGGGCCGCCCTTGTGCAGCTGCCCGGTCGAGTGCAGGTAGCGCGGGCCGTAGCCGAAGGTGGTCGCGACATGGAGCTTGGCGAGCAGCGCGCGGCGCAGCTCCGCCGCCGACTCCTCGAGCGCGGGGTCGGGCGCGAGGTAGGCGAGGAACGCGACGTACGCAGGCTTCTCGCGCGCGAGCTCCGCCGCGAGATCGGCGGGCGCTTCGACGGCCGGGAGCTCGCCGCTGCTCTCCCACGCCGACAGCACCTCGCGCGTGCTCTTCTTCGCCGACTCCACGTTGGGCTGGTCGAACGGATGCACGCCGAGCAAATGCCCGGCGACGGCGGTGGCGAACTGCCAGAGGAAGAACTGCGCGCCGAGGTCCCAGCGGTGCGCGAGCGTCAGCTCCCACACCGGCTGGCCGGCCTCGCGCAGACGCGCCGCGTGCGCGTCCACCTCGGCGTCCGGCTCGGAGGCAAGGCGCAGGTGCACGAAGGCGCGGTCGTCGCCGTAGTCGGCGGGATCGACAGTGGGCTCGCCGGCGACGGGGACGATCCCCTTGCCACCCTTGCCGGTCGATTCGGCGAGCAGCTGCTCGGCCCAGAGGCCAAAGTCGGCGATCCGCCGCGGCACCAGCAGCGTCGCCTTGTCGCGCCCGGCGAGCGCAGCGGCGCCGAGGTAGGCGCCGAGGGCGAGGCCGGGGTTTTCCTCGCCGGCGTGCTGCGGGCCGCAGGCCCGTCGCATGCGTTCCGCGCGCGCCAGCAGGCGGCGCATGTCGATGCCGGCGAGGGCGGCCGGCACCACGCCGAAGAGGGTGAGCACGCTGAAGCGGCCGCCGATGTCCGGCGGGTTGAGAAACACTTCGCGGAAGCCGCGCTCGACGCCGAGGGCCGCGAGCGGCGTGCCGGGGTCGGTGATGGCCAGGAAGTGACGGCCGGGGTCGTCGGAGTCGGTGACCTCGCCCCAGAAGTAGTCGAAGAGCGCCTGCACCTCGGCGGTGGTGCCCGACTTGCTGGCGGCGATGAACAGCGTGCGCCGCGGGTCGATGGCGGCGCGCACCTGGCGCACGCGGTCCGGGACGGTGGAATCGAGCACGACGAGGCGTGGGTAGCCTTCCTGCGGCCCGAAGGCGCTCGCCAGCGCCTCGCCGCCGAGGCTGCTGCCGCCCATGCCGAGCAGCACGACGTGGCCGACCTCCTCGCCATGCGCCTCCTCGACGATGGCGGCGACGCGACGCAGCGGCTCGTCGGGCTCGATCTGGTCGAGCCAGCCGAGGCGATTGGCGATCTCGGTCGGCTCGGGCGACCACAGCTTGTGGTCGCGGTTCCAGATCCGCTCCACCACGCGGTCGTGTTCGAGCTGCGAGAGCGCTTCCTCGTAGGCGTCGTCGAGCGGTGCGGGGAGCGGTGGGGTCATCCGCGGCGTCGGTGCCCGAAGGCGGAAGGCCGGCGTAGCTTACTACCGGCCGCTTGCGCCACCTGCAAGGTTGTGGCCGCACGTCGGACGGGAGACGGCGGCGGCGAGCGCGCCGCTACTGCGCTGACGCCAGCCGGTAGAGCAGCAGCGCCGCCCTCTTCGTCTGCGTCGGCAGCGTCGCGAGGTCCGCGGTCTCCTCGACCGTGTGGCCGCCGGTGCCCTTGAGGCCGAGGGCGTCGAGGATGCGGGGCACGGTGCCGGCGACGAAGGACACGTCGGCGGCGCCGGCGTTGCGCGGATCGACGGCGGTGACCGGGCCGAGGCCGAGGTCGCGGCTCGCCTGGTCGAGCGTCGCCAGCAGCTCGAGGTTGCCGGGCGCCGGCGCCATCGGCGGGTAGCCTTCGCCGAAGACCAGCTCGGCCGTAGTTCCCGGCAGGTGACGCGCGGCGATCGCTTTCATGCGCTCTTGCGCCGACTGGAGCTGTTCCGGCGACAGCGTGCGCAGATCGCCGTTGACGATCACCGTGCCGGCGACGACGTTGGCCTTGCCGCTGGCGGTGCCGCGCACGCCGTCGGGCGCCACCTCGGCTGCCGTGCCCCCGAGCAGTAGGCCGGGGTTGAAGGTGAGGTTGGCTTCGCCCGAAAGCTCGTCGTAGAAGCCGTGGAGGATGCGCGCTGCCTCGTAGGCGGCGCCGGCGCCCACCTCGGGCTGGAAGATCTGCGACGAGTGGGCCGGCTTGCCGCCGGCGGTAAGCCGCCAGTCGACCGAGCCGCGCCGCGCCACCACCGCGTGCTCAGGCTTGCCGTCGCCGTCCTCGAAGCCGAGGGCCACGTCGACGCCTTGCGCCGCTTCGAGCAGGTCCTTGCGCGCCGCCGCGAGCGGCGAGCCGGAGTCCTCCTCGTCGCCGGTCAGGAAGACCGTCACGTCGAGGCGGTCGAGCGCGCCGGCGGTGCGCAGCGCGGCGAGCGCCTGCACGAGGATCACGTCGCCACCCTTCATGTCGATGGCGCCGGGACCGCGCGCGCGGTCGCCGGGCAGCGCCTCGAAGCGCTGAAAGGGGCTGTCGGGCTCGAAGACGGTGTCGAGGTGGCCGATGAGCAATACCTTCAATTTCGGCGCTGTGCCCTTGCGCGTCGCGATCAGGTGGCCGGCGCGGCCCCAGGCGTCGCCGTTCGCCCAACGGGTGGTGAAGCCGAGCGCCTCCAGCTCCTTCGCGAAGACCTGGCCCACCTCGCGCACGCCGGCGAGGTTCTGCGTGCCGCTGTTGAGGTTCACCACGCGCTCGAGCAGCGCCCGCGCCTCGCCGAGGTGCGCGTCGACGTGCGCGACGATCGCCGTCTCCACTGTTGAGAGCGGACGCGCCGGCGGCGGCGCAGGTGCGGCGCCGCTGGCCAGCAGCGCGGCGAAGACGAGGGTGAACAGCGGCAGGTGCGGGCGGGGCGTCACGTCGCGCATGCGGGATGGTAAACCGGCAGGGCGCCTCTCAGGCAAGGCGCCTCCCGCGCGCCGGTGCCCGACGCAGGTTGTCGAGGGCCCAGCCGAGCAGCAGCAGGTAGCCGGCAAGCTCGACGACCTCCATCCACCAGGGGCTCGCAAGCCGCGCCATGAGCAGGCTCGCCGCCATCGCCGCCGCCGGTCCCGACAGGCTCGGGCGAACGAGGAGAAACGACAACCGGCCGGTGTCGCGGTGCGTCACCAGCAGCGCGGTGGAGACGGCGAGGGCGAGCAGGATCCCTGCCGTCAGCGCCAGGTAGCCGCCCCCGAAGAAGGCGTTGGCGTTGTACAGGTTGTGCAGGTTGGTCTCGTGCTGCACGTTCGCGGCGGCCCAACGCGCCGGCGTCGACCAGTGGAAGACGCTCTGGCCCCAGCTCAGCTCCTCGCCGACCACCACGACGGCCGCGAAGGCGACCAGGGCGTGGACGGCGCGCGCGAACGTACGTTGGGGTAGCCGGGCGGCCGTGCGAAGCGACACGACAGCGACGGCGAGCAGCGTGACCACCTGCAGCACCTCGACCACGCCGGCCTCGCTGACCAGCCACGGGTCGGCCGGCGCCGCCGCGACGAAGGCGACCAGCCCGATCCCGAGGGCCCAGCCGGCGAGCAGCGTCGAGTAGCCCCGCGCGCCGCCGCCGGCCGGATCGCCGAAGAGACGCCGCAGGTCCGCCGGCAACGCACCGCGGGCCAACCGCCGCGCCAGCAGTCCGAGCGCCACGACTGCGAGAGCGGCGACGGCGATCAGCACCGCTGCGTAGAGCGCGCCGCGGCCACTGACGCGGTGGTCGCGCGAGAGGTGCGCCGCCGCCCAGCGCAGCGCGGGCGGCAGCAGCCACGGCAGGGCGAAGATGACGAGCGCGCCACTGCCGATCGCCACCGCGCCGAGCCGGCGCAGCGCCCGCCGCCAAGCCTCCTGATCCACGGTGCGCGGACTCTAACCCGGTGCCCTCTCGATGACGTGCGGCCGGCGGCGGGGGAGCCTCTCTCCTATACTTGCGCCAGTGAGCGAGGGCATTTCCGAGCCGCGCGTCCTGCCGCGGCCCGAGCACCCGATCTCCCGCAAAGACATCTCCCCCAACGCCTTGAAGGTCTTGTACCGGCTGCATCAGCGCGGCTACAAGGCATACCTGGTGGGCGGCAGCGTGCGGGACCTGATGCTCGGGCGGCGGCCGAAGGACTTCGACGTCGGCACCGACGCCTCTCCCCAGGAGGTGCGGCGGCTGTTCCGCAACTCGCGCATCATCGGCCGCCGCTTCCGCCTCGTGCACGTGGTGTTCGAGGGCGAGATCATCGAGGTCTCCACCTTCCGCGCCGCGCCGGCCCCCGGCGAGCCGGTGGCCGAGGCGGCAGTGCGGGAGCCCCTTCTCGGCACTGAAAACCCAGGCGCCGAGGGCGAGCTGCTGGTCACCAGCGACAACACCTTCGGCACTCCGCGCGAGGACGCCTTCCGCCGCGACTTCACCGTCAACGCGTTGTTCTACGACATCGACGACTTCTCGGTGATCGACTGGGTGGGCGGCATCGAAGACCTGCAGCGCCAGATGATCCGCGTCATCGGCGACCCCGACGTGCGGCTGCAGGAAGATCCGGTGCGCATGATGCGCGCCTGCGAGTACGCCGGCCGCCTCGCCTTCGGCATCGACGCGGCGACGCAGGAGTCGATCCAGCGCCAGCGCCAGAAGCTCGAGCTCGCCTCGCCGGTGCGCGTCACCGAGGAGATCCTGCAGCTCTTACGCTGCGGCCACGCCGGCGCGGCGCTGCAGTGGATGCTCGAGCTGGGCCTGCTCGAGGTGCTGCTGCCGGAGGCCTACGCCATGGTGGGCGGCGGCGCCGCCGGCGTCGGCGACTTCGGGCAGCTACTGCCCACCGTCGACACCAAGGTGCAGCAGGGCCGGGCGCTCTCCGACGCCGCGCTGCTCGCCGTGCTGGTGCTGCCCAAGGTGCTGCAGCGGCGCGACGACATCGAGGCGGTCGAGCGGCGGCCGATGAGCCGCGCCGCGCTGCGCCAGCTCGTCGACGAGACGGTGGCGCCGTTCTCGACGCGGCTCGCGCTGTCGCGGGCGCGCTCGTCGCAGCTCAACTCGGCGCTGGTGGCCTTCCACCGTCTCTGCGAGCCCGGCTGGGCGCCGCGCGGCCGCCTGCAGATGGCCAGGCGCCCCTACTTCGACGACGGCTTGGCGCTCTTCGAGCTGATGGTCGAGGCTACAGGTGACGGCGGCGAGCCGCTCGCCGCGTGGCAGGCGGCGGCGCAGCATCGCGGCCGCATCGAAGAGCTTCCGCCGCCTGACGAAGCGCACGCCGAAGCCGTCACGGCCGCGCCGGGCGGGGCGCCGGCGGCAAGGCGCAGCCGCCGTCGTCGTCGCCGCCGGCGCGGTGGCGGCGCCGCTCGCGGCGCGGGCTGACAACGCTCCAGCGACGGGCACGAGGGTGCCGGCTGGCGATTCGTTGCTGCTGCGGGGGTTGAGTGGGGGAGAAGGGGAGGCGGGGGGACCGAGGTGCGGTGGCGGCGGAAGCGAGCGCTCCCGCCGCCGGGACCGCTTCGCTGCTACTTCTTGCCCTTCTTGGCCTTCTTCGCGGGCTTCTTCGCTGCGGCCTTCTTCGCCGCCGCCGGCTTCGCCTTCGCGGTGGCCTTCTTCGCGGGCTTCTTCTTCGCTGCCATACCTTCTCTCCTCCTTGTTAGGGGCCTGCTGCCAATCAGAGTACCACAGCCTGTTGTGTAGCGGAAGCCCTCCCGCCACAATTCCTAGGACAACCCATGATCGTGTTAAGCTAAAGGTTCCCCCCAGCGAAAACAGGCCTTCCCGACAGCCCGCGCGGCCCCGCGCCGAGGCTCGCCGCGCCCGCCGCCGCGGCGCTTCGACTCAGCGTCGCGTGATACCTTCGCCGAGGTCGCGCGGAGCGGGGGTTGGATGGGCTGGATCTTCGACTTCTACCGTTCGAGCCTCGGCAAGAAGCAGGTGATGGCGGTGACCGGGCTGCTGCTGTGCGGCTTCGTCGCCGTCCACATGTTCGGCAACCTCAAGGTCTACGAGGGCCCCGAGGTCTACAACGCCTACGCGCGCGGCCTGCGCACGATCGGCATCCCGTTCGTGCCCGAGTCGGGCCTGCTGTGGATCGCGCGCAGCGTGCTGCTCCTCGCCGTGCTGCTGCACATCCACGCCGCGTGGTCGACGACGCGGCAGAGTCACGCCGCGCGCCCGGTTTCGTATCGCCGCCGCGATGCGGTGCAAACGACCTACGCCGAGCGCACGATGCGCTGGGGCGGCGTCATCATCGCGCTCTTCGTCGTCTATCACCTGGCGCACTTCACCTGGGGCTTCGACGTCGCGCCGCCCGCCACCTTCGTGCCGCACGACCCGTATCGCAACTTCGTCGCCGGCTTCTCCATCTGGTGGGTGAGCCTGATCTACGTGCTGGCGCAGGTCTTCCTCGGCTTCCACCTCTTCCACGGCGTGTGGAGCACGTTCCAGTCGATCGGCTGGGTGCCGCGCTCGATCGCGCGCGGCGGCTATGACTGGCGTCGCGGCCTGGCCACCGCCTTCGCGCTGGTCGTCTGCCTCGGCAACGTCAGCTTCCCGATTGCCGTGCTCGCCGGCGTGGTGCGGTAGCAAGGGCACGATGGTCGAGTACCGCCACG
>DATNCU010000011.1:0-3663 GCA_035607145.1 Thermoanaerobaculia bacterium | reverse complement strand
CCCGTCGCTTCGACGATCTCGCGCACGCGGGCGAGGTCGGCGGCGCGTGGCTCGTCGCGAAAGGTGAGCGCTGCCGCGGCGGTCATCCGGAAGTCACCGCGCAACCGCCGCGGCGGGCTCAGAGGGCGGCGGCGACCAGGGCTCGCCGGCGCACCGGCACCGCGGCGACGATGCGGCCGATGGCGTCGTCGAAGTTGTAGCCGGCCCGCTCGAGGGCGGCGGGGAAGCCGGCATCGCCCGACAGGCAGGGGTTGGTGTTCACCTCGAGGATGAACGGCCGGCCGGCGGCATCGACGCGGAAGTCGACGCGCGCGTAGCCGGAAAGGCCGAAGAGCTTCCAGCAGGCGCCCGCCAGCCCGATCACCTCGCCGAGCAGCGGCTTGTCCGAGTCCGGGAAGTCGAAGCGCCGCGGCGTGTTGTTGAACTCGAACGAATCCTCGTTCCACTTCGCCGCCCAGCCGACGATGCGCGGCTTGCCGCGCGGGTAGGCCGAGAAGTCGATCTCCGCCGGCGGCATCACCACGCCGTTGCCGCTGCCGTCGTCGCAGACGGAGAGGTTGAATTCGCGGCCGGCGATGAAGGCTTCGGCGAAGAACTCGCGGCCGGTGCGCGCGCTCATCTCGGCGAGGCGCGCGACCAGGCGCTTGCGCGAGGCGGCGTTGACGACCACCTCGTCGGACATCCCCAGCGAGGCGTGCTCCCACACCGGCTTGAGGATGTAGCGGCCGGGGGTGAACGGCGAGAGGCCGCGCTGCGGATCGCCGCAGGTGGGCTCGGGCCAGCGCGCCGGCACCGCCGGGGTAGGGAGACCGGCAGCCGCCAGCCGCTCCTTGGCGATCAGCTTGTTGGTGGTGAGGAAGATCGCCTCGGCTGAGTTGCCGGTGTAGGGGATGCCGAGCGCGTCGAGCAGCGACGGCACGAGGGGGTAGAGGCGGTCGTACCCGCCCAGCCCCTCGACGAGGTTGAAGGCGAGGTCGGGCGGATCGGCGGCGATGGCGTCGGCCACCGCCTGGAGGTCGAGCCCGCAGGCGAGGCGGTCGACGGTGTGGCCGTTGGCCGCGAGCGCGGCCGCGACGGTCTCCACCTGGGCGAGCACGTCCGCCTCCTCGGCGGCGGCCCAGATGCTCGGCTCGTTGTAGACGATGGTGACTCGCATGTGATTTCGCGCGGTGCGCGTTCAGCCGCGACGCCGCGCTCGCCCTCCATCGATCAGCCGCATCGGCGCCGCTGCCGGCGCGCCTTCGATCACCCGCGTCGCCGCCGACTCGACGATGCGGCCGAGCAGCTCGCGGTACGACATGCCCACCTTGGTGGCGAGGATGGGGAGGTCCGAGTGTTCCGGGTGCAGCCCGGCGAGCGGGTTCACCTCCAGGAACTGCGGGTTTCCAGCGGCGTCGCAGCGCAGGTCGACGCGGCCGCCGTCGCGGCAGCCGAGGGCGCGCCAGGCGGCGAGCGCCACGCGATCGTTCTCGGCGACCACCGGGTCGGAGCCGTCGACGAGCCGGTACTCGACCAGCTCCTCGCAGTGCTCCTTGTTGACGTACGAGTAGACCTCCGCTTCGGCTTGCGGCAGCAGGATGACTTCCATGGTCGCGAGCACGCCGGCGGAGGAACCAGTGCCGAGGATGCCGGTGGTGAACTCGCGGCCGGTGCACATGGTCTCGACGAGCACTGGCTGGTGGAAGCGCGCGAGGAGGTCCTCGCAGGCCGGCCACAGGTCGGCGCGGTCGCGCACCACCGAGCGCGGCGTCACACCCTTGCCGGTGCCTTCGGCCACCGGCTTGACGAACAACGGCAACGGCAGCTCGACGGCCGCCGCGTCCGCCTCGCTCTCGACGACGGCGAAGTCGGGAGTCGGCACGCCGGCGTCGCGCACCACGCGCTTGGTCATCCCCTTGTGCAGGGTGAGCGACATCACCAGCGGGTCGGAGAAGGTGTAGGCCACCTGGTAGAGGTCGAGCAGCGCCGGCACCTGCGCCTCGCGGCCGATGCCGTGCATCCCCTCGGAGATGTTGAACACCAGGTCCCAGCGGTCGCCGCGCACCAGACGCGCGGCGAGCTGCTTGGCGTGGCCGATGCGGTCGGTGTCGTGGCCGAGGGAGCGCAGCGTGCTCTCGATCGCCGCGACGGTGCTCTCGCGGTCGAGCTCGGCCGTCTCCTCCTCGCCGTAGCCCATGGCGAGGTAGGCGTCGCGCAGGTCGTAGGTGAGGCCGATCAGCATGGTGTCGTCAGTTGCTCTCGTGCGGTGTGTCGTCGTTGTTGGAGGAGCCGTCGCCGTTGGCGCCGTGGCCGTTGCCATTTCCGTTACCGCTGGTGCGCCGCCGGCCCTTGGCGAGCTTGAAGGCGCCCTTCGCGGCGACGAGGTCCGACACCGAGCCGCCGGCGTCTGCGGGCAGCGGGTCGCGGTAGCGGAACAGCTTCCCTTCGAAGTTGCGCAGCACCAGGTCGTCGCCGTCACGGCCGACGAGATAGTCGGGTTGGAGCGGGATCTTACCGCCGCCGCCCGGCGCGTCGACGATGAAGTGCGGCACCGCGTAGCCGGTGGTGTGGCCGCGCAGGCCGGCGATGATCTCGAGCCCCTTCTGCACCGTGGTGCGGAAGTGCGACGAGCCCGAGATCTGGTCGCCCTGGTAGAGGTAGTAGGGCTTCACCCGCATGCGCAGCAGGTGGTGCATCAGCCGCTTCATCGTCTCGACGTCGTCGTTGATGCCCTTGGCGAGCACCGTCTGCGAGCCGAGCGGAATGCCGGCGTCGGCGAGCCGGGCGCAGGCCCGGTAGGCCTCCGGCGTGCACTCGGAAGGGTGCATGAAGTGGATGCTCATCCAGAACGGGTGGTGCCGGCGCAGCATGCGCACCAGCTCGGGCGTGATGCGCTGCGGTAGCACCGCCGGCATCTTGGTGCCCAGGCGCACGAACTCGAGGTGCGGGATCTCGCGCAGGCGGGTGAGCAACCAATCGAGCTTGTGGTCGGCCATCGCCAGCGGGTCGCCGCCGGAGATCAGCACGTCGCGGATCTGCGGGTTGGCGGCGATGTACTCGAAGGCGCGCTCGAGCCGCTTCTCGTCGGGGCTGATCTCGCCGTGGCCGACGACGCGCGAGCGCGTGCAGTAGCGGCAATACGTCGAGCAGAAGTCGAGCGCCAGCAGCAGCACGCGATCGGGGTAGCGGTGCACGAGGCCGGGCACCGCCATGTCGTGGTCCTCGTCGAGCGGGTCGTCGGACTCGCCGGGCATACGAGTGAGCTCGGTGGTCACCGGGATCACCGTGCGCCGCAGCGGCTCGTTGGCGTCGTCGGGCGAGCACAGCGACAGGTAGTAGGGCGTGATGCCGAGCGGCAGCATCGAGCCGCCGCGCACGATCGCCTCGCGCTCGTCGGCGGAGAGGACGAGCATCTCCTCGAGCTGCGCGAGCTTGGTGATGCGGTGACGCGACTGCCAGCGCCAGTCGTTCCACTCCGCCAGCGTGGCGGTGGGGAAGAAGCGCTGGCGGAAGGCGTCGGTCTGCGGGTTGATCGAGGGCAGCCGGCGATGCAGCGGCAGCAAGCGCGCGCGGCGCGCGGGCGGGGTGACGGGAGCCGTGGTCTCCGGCGCGGCGGGCGCGGGACAGGTGCCGTTGACGACGGGAAGCGAGGAGAGGCGGACGGCTTGCGCCGTCCGGACAGGC
>DATNCU010000005.1:0-7103 GCA_035607145.1 Thermoanaerobaculia bacterium | reverse complement strand
AGCAGCGGCAGGAGCGACGGGCGCGAACGATGCTGCATCGCGGCCTTCACTCGCCGAACGGCCGCAGCTCCGCAGCGGCGACCTCGCTGGTCGGGATCGCCGCCACCGCCATGCCCACCCCGAACGTCACCAGCGACCCGACGACCGCGTACCACGGCCACGCGGTGTCGGTGGCGAACGCCGTCCACGCCACCGCGGCGATGCCGGCACTCATGCCGGCGAGCGCCGCGCGCGTCGAAGCGCGCTTGGTGGCGCCGAGGAAGAAGACGCCGAGGATCGGCCCGTTGACGAGCGAGGCGATGCCCAGCACGGTGTCCAGCCCCGAGCGCGCCGTGTGCTGCATCGCGACGCCGACCGCGATCTGCGCGATGCCGGCGAGCACGGTCACGACGCGCGACAGCCGGAGCGCCTGCCGGTCATCGCGCGGTCGCGCCAGGTCGGAGACGACGGTCGCCGCGATGGCGTTGAGCGACGACGACATCGCCGCGGCGAGGATGGCAGCGATCACCAGCCCCGAGAGCCCCACCGGCAGGTGGTGGGCGATGAAGTGCGGGAAGACCTGGTCGGGCGTCGAGACCGGCGCCCTGCCGCCGTAGTGGGCGCGGTAGAAGGCGAAGAGCAGCACGCCGATCCAGAGGAACATGGCGAACTGCACCAGCACCACTGCCGCCGAGGCGAGCAGCGCCTTCGCCGCGCTGCGCGGGCGGTCGGTGCACAGGTAGCGCTGCACGAGGTAGTGGTCGGTGCCGTGGGTGGAGAGAGTGAGGAAAGTACCGCCGATCAGCCCCGACCAGAAGTTATAGGTCTTCGTGAGGTCGAGCGAGAAGTCGAAGAGCCGCAGCTTGCCAGCGGCGGCGCCTACAGCGAGGGCGTTGCCGAAGCCGACATCGCGACCAAGCACAACCATCACGGCGATCGCGCCGCCGAGGTAGATGGCGAGCTGCACGACCTCGATCCACACCACCGCCTCGATGCCGCCGAGCAGCGTGAAGAAAATCATCACCAGCCCGAGCCCGATCAGCGCACCGGAGACACCGAAGTCCGGAAAGAGCGCCGCCAGCACGAAGGCGGTGAGCAGCAGTCGCACCCCGTCCCCTGCCGTGCGCACCAGCACGAAGAGCGACGCCGCGAGCGCCTTCACCGACGGCCCGAAGCGCGTCTGCAGCAGCGCGTAGACCGTGACCAGCTCGCCGCGGAAGTACCACGGCATGAAGACGGTGGCGATGATCACCCGCGCCACCACGTAGCCGAAGACCACCTGCAGGAAGCGGAAGTCGCCGCCCTCAGCCCAGGCGATCCCCGGCACCGAGATGAAGGTGATGGTGGAGGTCTCGGTGGCGACGATGGAGGCCGCGATCGCCCACCACGGCACGTCGTGGCCGGCGAGGAAGTAGCGCCGCGTCGTCTGCTGCCGGCGGCCGAAGAAGAAGCCGGCGCCGACGACGAGCGCCAGGTAGGCGACGACGATGGCAAGATCGAGCGGGCGCAAGCGCGGCCATTATCGCCGCGCGCGGCCGTGCATCCGGCGGCGCGGTGAATCCGCGCGGCGAGGAGCCCCGTAACACCGCGCTGAGACGGGACGCAGCGGGAATGGCCAGGCGCAGGGACGCGGAGGGGGTCGGGACGATGAGCGGATTCGCGCGCCGGCGCGGCGCACGCGTGGGGATCGTGTTGGCGGTCGTCGCTGTGGCAGCGGCGCTCGGCCACCGCTGGCTCGCGCTCGGCTGGGCGGCGTGGGACTACGCCGTCGCGGCGCCGATGGCGCGCACGCAGGTCGTCGTCGCCGGCGACCACGCCTACGTCGCGGCGGGCGTCGAGGGCATCGAGGTAGTCGACCTGCACGCGTCGAGGCGAGTCGCGCTGGTGCCGACGGCTCTGCCCGCCGACCGCATCGACGACCTCGCCGTCGAGGGCGGCTGGCTGTTCGCGCTCGACGCCACGCCACCGGGGCACCTGATGAGCTACCGCGTCGCCGGCCTCGCGGCGTCTTCGCGACCGGTGGCAACCGTGGCCGTGCCGGTAGGCCCGTTCTCGGGCGTCTCCGCGGCGGCAGGCCTGGTGGTGGTCTCGGGCGGCACCTCGCAGCTGACGCTCCGCGAGCACGACGGCGAGGGCCGCTTCGGCGCCGAGGTGGCCACCGCCGACTACGGCCGCGGGCAGCCCGATGTCGCGCTGCGTGCCGACGGAGGGATGGCGGCAGTCTCGACGCACATCGTCGGTCCCGACTTCGCGCTCACCCTCGTCGCGATCGCGCGGCGGCCGCTCGCCCTGCGCGAGGTCGGGCAGCTGCCGCTGCGCGACGCCGGCTTCACGCGCGGCGGCTTCAAGCCGGCGCACTTCCCGTTCGTGGCGGCCTGGCTCGGGCAGCGCGTCTACGTGGCCGACAGCGGCGGTCTCGCCGTCGTCGACGTCGCCGATCCCGCGCGGCCGCGGCTGCTCGCGCGTGAGGCGCACGCGCGGCCGGCGATCGACCTCGCGACCTGGGGCGACGAGCTCGATGTGCTGCGCGCGGGAAGCGAGCCGGCCGTCGTCCGCTATCGGCTCGGTGGCGACGGCACGCCCACGGTCGCCGGTGTGTGGACGTTCCCCGCCGGCGACCGCCCGGCGGCGCTCGCCCGCTCGGGAGCCGACCTCGTGGTCACCCGGCACGAGCGCGGCTGGCTGGTGGTGCCGCCCACTGCATTCACACCGATTCGCAATTGACTTCGTTAGCAAACAAAGGAGAGGACGATGAAGAAGCAACTGTTAGTGGTGTCGATCCTGGCTGCGGCCCTCGGCGCGGCCGCCTGCAAGCATCCGGCTGCCGAGCAGAGCGCGGCGATGCCGGAGGCAACGATGGCAGCGCCGGCGGAGACGATGGCCGACACGATGGGAGACAACAGGGCCGCGATGGCGGCAATGGGCCCCGCCACCTACAAGGTCGAATTCACGCCGCTGTGGACGAAGGCCAACTTCCCCGTCGAGTACCCGGACACCTCGCTCATCCACCGGCCGCACTTCTCGGGCCTCATCGGCGCCGGCCACAACGCGAGCTATCACCTCTACGCCCTCGGCCAGCCGCCCACGCCCGGCCTCGAGCGGCTGTCGGAGCAGGGCAAGCACGATCCGCTCGACGCCGAGATCAAGGCCGCGGTGGCCGCCGGCAACGCGCTGGCGCTCGCCGAGTCCGAGCCGCTCAAGGACTTCTCGCAGACCGCGAGCACGCAGGTGCAGGTCGACGGCGCTCACCCGATGGTGTCGCTGGTGGCGATGATCGCGCCGAGCCCGGATTGGTTCGCCGGCGTCTCCGACGTGAGCCTGATGGAGAACGGCGCCTGGGTGGCGACCAAGACCGTCGACGTGCAGCCGTACGACTCCGGCGGCGACGACGGCGACACCTACCTGGCGAGCGACGCCGACGCCAACCCCAAGCGCCCCACCGGGCTCAACCAGGATCGGCACTTCACCAAGGACGGCGCGGTGATGCCGGTCGCGCGCATCACCTTCACGAAGATGTAGGTGACGGGGCTCGCCGTCATCGCGAGCATCCGTAGAACCCAGCGAAGCGATCTCGATCGCGCGGCGTCGAGATCGCTTCGTCGCTGCGCTCCCCGCGATGACGATGGCGGTTACGCGTGGCGGCGCGCCGCGACTGCGCGGATTGCGATGGGATTAAAGTGATGATGTGTTGCGGTGAGCTCGACCTTGGAACGACGACGCCCGACTTCCGAGGAGATCGCCGCGGCGGCGGGTGGCGTGGTGCCCGACCTCGCCGCGCCCGGTCTGCGGATCCTCTTCTCCGGCATCAACCCCAGCCTCTATTCGGCGGCGATGGGATGCCACTTCGCGCGGCCGGGCAACCGTTTCTGGAAGGCGTTGCACGCCTCCGGCCTGACGGCGCGGCGGCTCGCGCCGTGGGAAGGCGACGAGCTCCTGGCCTTGGGCATCGGCATCACCAACCTGGTCGACCGCGCCACCGCGCGCGCCGAAGAGCTGTCGGCGCGCGAGATCCGCGCGGGCGTCGAGCCCCTGCGCGCCAAGGTCGAGCGGCTCGCCCCGGCCGCCGTCGCCTTCCTCGGCATCGGCTCCTATCGCACCGCCTTCGCCCGCCCCAACGCGCAGCTCGGCGAGCAGCCCGAGCCCTTCGGTGGCGCCCGCCTGTGGGTGCTCCCCAACCCCAGCGGTCTCAACGCCCACTACCAACTCGACGCCCTCGCCGCGCAGTTCGCCAACCTCAGGCGCGCGCTCACGGCGTGAGACCACCGATCGACGCATCGGCGCTGGGCAACGCCCGTCGGTCCGCTAGCACTGCGAGGCAGGCCTCTTGCACTTGCGCTTCGCGCCTTGGGGAGGAGGGACGCGATTCGCAAGCTGTGGCGGGGGTTGTTGGTGCTGGGTGCGATGGGGTTCCTCGCGCTCGCGTACCGCGTCACGTTCGTCTACGAGCTGCGGCCGGGGGCTTGTGTCGTGCCGCCGGGCGGTGCTGGTGACCCGGCTGATCTCGCGACCGGTCGCAATGCTGCGTCTGCCGCCAACCGCGCGGCACGTCCGTTGCGCATCGTTTCCTACAACATCGAGGGCCACGCCGCGCTGATACGCGGTGACGACTACCTGCCGGAGATCGCGCAGGTCATTCGCAAGCTCCAGCCCGACATCGTCGCGCTGCAGGAGGTGCACCGCGGCACGTGGGAGGCCCGCTTCGCGGATCAGGCGGCGGAGCTGCAGCGGCTCACCGGCATGACGGTACGGTTCGGACCGAGCTTCGGCGTCCTCGGCGGTAAGTTCGGCAACGCCATCCTCACCCGCGGCGCGCTGCGTGACGTGCAGGTGGTGCCGCTGCCGAGCCTCGGCGAGCCGCGATCGCTGTTGCGCGCGCGCGTCGACGTCGACGGCACGGAGCTCGACTTCCTGGTGACGCACCTCGCCGCGTGGGGCGGCCTCAACCGCCGCATTCGCACCCGGCAGGCGCGCTGCCTCGCCGAGCAGGCGCGCGCCGATCGCCAGCGCTTCGTCCTCGCGGGCGACTTCAACGCCACACCCGCCTCGGCCGAGCTGGCGACGCTGCTCGACGGGAGCCTCCTCCGTCTCTGCGGCCGCGCCAGCGAGCCGACGCACCCGCTGCTCGAACAGCGCATCGATTACATCTTCGCCGGGCCGGGGTGGGAGATCGGCAACACCGCCGTGGTCCACACCGGGCCCTCCGACCACTGGCCGATCACCGCCGAGCTGCGGCCGGTCGACTCGCCGCAGCTCGCGGCGGGAGGCGCGAGATGAGCAAGTTGGCCGTGCGCCGCAACCGCGACGGCGGGAAGAAGATCGAGCTCGAGCTTTGGCTCTTCCTCGTCCTCGTCGCCATGGCGCTGGTGCTGGTGGTGGCGCTGTGGAGCGTCACGCGCGGCCGCGCGGTGCGGCTCACCGTCAAGGGCGTGGACTCGCTGCGCGAGGCGCTGCCGTCGATCGCCGGCGCCACGCACGGCACGCTGCTCGAGGGCAACAGCGTTGAGGTCCTGCAAAACGGTGACGGCTTCTTCCCGCGCCTGCTTGCCGACGTCGCGGCCGCGAAGGAGACGATCCACGTCGAGAGCTACGTCTGGTGGAAGGGCGACATCTGCCGCCGCGTCGCCGAAGCGCTCGCGGAGCGCGCCCGCGCCGGCGTCGAGGTGCGCGTACTGCTCGACGCCTCGGGCTCGATGAAGATGGACCGCGAGCTGCTGAAGCTGATGCGCGACGCCGGCTGCCAGGTGCGCAAGTACCGGCCGCCGCGGCCCAGCAACCTCGGCCGCATGAACCGCCGCGACCACCGCAAGATCGCGGTGATGGACGGCCGCATCGGCTACGTCTTCGGCCACGGCTTCGCCGAGGAGTGGACGGGGCACGCGCAGGACCGCGAGCACTGGCGCGACACCGGCGCCCGCCTGCTCGGTCCCATCGTCGGTGGCCTGCAGTCGGCGTTCTCCGAGAATTGGACGGAGGAGACCGGCGAGGTGCTCGTCGGCCCCAAGTTCTATCCGCCGCTGCAGCCGTCCGGGCACACGCTCACTCACCTCGCCTACTACTTCGATCACGGCAGCGTCTCGTCGGTGGACCTGCTCTACCGCATCGCCTTCGCTTCGGCGCAGCGGGAGTTGTGGATCCAGAACCCCTACCTGGCGCCCGACAGCCAGATGCTCGAGCTGCTGGGGCAGGCCGGCGACCGCGGCGTCGACGTGCGCGTGATGCTCCCCGGCGAGATCACCGACGCGCAGGTGGTGCGCCACGCCGGCCACGCCTGGTACGACACGTTGCTCAGCCACGGCGTGAAGATCTGCGAGTACCAGCGCACGCTCAACCACCAGAAGGTGGTGATCGTCGACCGCGTGTGGTCGCACATCGGCTCGACGAACCTCGACAACCGCTCCTTCGCCAGCAACGACGAGATCAGCCTCGGCATCATGGACGAGGAGATCGCCGGCGAGCTGCGGGCGGCGTTCCAGCGCGACATGGAGTCCTGCCGGCCGATCGAGCTTCAGGAGTGGCGCCGGCGCTCTCCGTTCCACAAGCTGCGCGACTGGGCGTCGTATCGGATCAACGACCAGCTTTGAGGGTCTTCTCGGCGGGACAGACTCTTCGTCCTCCCGCACGGCACAACTCGCTAGACGACGGTGCCACTCCACCGCCCGCTCCAGCTCTTCGGCGTGAAGTGGGGAACGGCGAGCGGCTCGAGCAGCGGGGAGCCCTGCCGCCAGAACGAACGGAACGGCAGCTTCTCGCCGGTACGGTAGAAGTGGGCGAGGTAGGCGAAGTCGCAGCCGGCGAAGTCAGCCAGCCACTGGTCGAAGTCGCGCACGCCGGACTCGTGGAGCAGCTGCAGGCTGTAGCGGCAGGCCGCGCGCTCGTAACTCTCGAGCTCGGCGATGCGCTCCTCGGAGGGCTCGGCTTGCGCCCGCGTGCCGTGCTCGCGCGCGTGCGGGTCGGTGTTCCACTGGATGGTGTGGCCGAAGAGGTGGACGAGGATGAAGAGGGCGTTCTCGATCTCGTTGGCGTAGTCGATCTTGATCTCGGCACCGTCGAGGTCGCCGGTGTAGGGGTCGGTGACGTCGCTGATGGTGATGGGGATGCCGTAGCGGCGCTCGACGTGGTCGGCG